>CAJAXK010000113.1 GCA_903946925.1 uncultured Bacteroidales bacterium
AGCCCAAGTATAGGAATCGCATGCACTTGCTGTTTCTTCAACTGAACTGCTTGTGGTAATGGTGAGGTGAAGGATATGTGTAACGCACCCATCAACAAATGTTTTATCCCCACTTGTGGTATAGGTAACATTGTTAACTGCCCAAGTATAGGAATCGCATGCACTTGCTGTTTCTTCAACTGTGCTGGTAGCGGTTTCTGTAATAACTGCATTTCCTGTCATAGCAGTTGTGCCACCGGCGTTAGTCCCACTTACGGTGTATGTACCTGCAAGTTGGTTACCAAATGAAATTGCCGAACCTGTACCTGCGACTGTAGCTCCGCCTGGGGTAATGGTGTAAGTTACTCCAACTTGTGAGTTTGCCACACCAACAGGTAAGCCACCGCTACCTTGGCAATAAGCACCACCACCTGTTACTGCATAAGCAGTTGGGGCAGCCGCTGGTGCATTAAGGATTGGATTGGCCAAGTTTGTATTTACTAAAACCTGTGGGGCAGTATTAGAAACTGTACCGGCAGGTACTACATACGTAACCAAAGTCCCACTTGGCGCAGCAATGGTAAGCGTAATATTTGCAGTAGTGTTTGGAGCGAAAGGAATGTATGTGTGAGCTACAGTATCTCTACTGACCAGAACAAACCTGAAAATTTTAGTCCCAAATCCTGTATTACTGATATTGGATGCCTCAGCATAGGGTACCGCAGTCCTGGCTGGAATCCTAAAATAAGCCAACGTAGCAGAAGGATTGGTTACAGTATTGTTTACCTGAGCTGCATTGGTCAACTCTGACGAACCTGCAATGATAGTACCCTGAACCCTTGCGTTTGCAGTAAGGGCTGTGTTTTTAATTGCCGTGTTGAACGTCCATTTGTAAGCAGCATTACCATACGGGAACCCTGTGGGAAACCCTACATTGTTTGTTGATTTGACATAAACGTCAAAAGCATAATGGCTGGCGTCGATAATAACATCATTTGCCAGGGTAACTTCACAAGAGGCTACTTGCGCGCTCACCCTTGAAATGGACATCACCATTAACAAAGAAAAAAGCACTGTGCCAAATAAGAAAGAGAGTCTTCTTTTTTTCATAATTTTGGTTTTTTGATTATTAATTGTATAAAAATGATTGATTTTTGGTACTTCACAAAATAAGGTTGATTACCTTTTCTTCTTGCCCGCTGGGTTAGGAGGGGTGTTCATGCCTACACTATTAACATTGTTGTTGTAGACCATGTTTAAGTCGTTAATATCTACAAACCCATCAGCAGTCAAATCCTCTGAACTAAACCCAAAAGCACTTTCTACGTTGAGGTTATATATCGAATTCAGGTCATTGATATCAATATACCCATCCTGAACGCCACCTGGAGAAGTGACATCCCCAGAAAACAATGCAAATTTCCCGCCAGATACACTAGTTTGGTTGCTACCAAAAGCTTGATCGGCGGAAGTTGAGAAGTCTAAAGATGTAAGATCACCTCCGAAAATTTCACCTCCAGATTTTGACCATGTTTCAACACTATTCCTATGCTTAATTATTACATAGTAATTACCAGTTATTGAACCTGGAACAGAAACCCTACATTTCCCATCGGTATTCAGATTAACACCATGAGCAGAATAAAGGATATTCCAAGGTTCAGTAGTTTCAGCTAATTGAACAGTTAGCGTGTCAGATGTAAGCCCAGGGAATTTATCAAACTGATTGTAATCAATATCAGCATCCTGAACTTTTTTAAGTGAACCAGTTGCATCATCCCACAAACCTTCAATTGCCAAGGCAAGATTGAGAGTTTTGCTATGGGCTTCGGCTAATGTAATTATGGTATTAACCTTTGAAGTTTCTGGACCTACAAAAGCTGTAACAACAGTCCTGTAAGGCTGGATACTGAAATTCCATATTGGATCAAGGGTTGAACTGCCAAAAGCAACTGAATTGGACAGGCTGATGCGGCAGACCCTGCTACCTGATGCAGGAATTATTGTGCCATCTGTGGTCGAAGTCATTGTTGCCGGAACCAAAGTCCGAGGTGGGGCTTTGGGTGCAATCTTAATGCATCCGGTAGCTGGGTCGAAGGCAATCGAAGTAGGAACTTGTGCCGCGTTCAAATCAGAACTGCTGCCAACAATAGCAGGAGTGATGGTTCCACCATTGACAAAGGATGGGTTCACCAAAATCGATGCTTGGAAATTAGCGATCTCCAGTGGGGTAACCCCAGTACTTGTCAAGTAAATGTCAAACTCATAAACTGAGGAAGAAACCATCAAATCACTACGTAATTCGGCGGTGTAAGTTGGGTTTTGAGCTATCACCATTGACGATATCAATGAAAATAAACCTATTACCAAACCAAGATTTAGCAACTTGAAGTGCTTTTTCATATAAATAAGTGTTTAAAATGAGGCTCAAATATAACAACAATATTTGAAAGTGGTTGCATTTGAGCTGAATTTATTTTTTTATTTAAGAAACACACAGAGAAATGTCGAAATTATTTCTCTGTGTGCTTAAAAATAAATGGTTTATTTAATTACTTTGATGGACTTTTTCATTGGAAATACTGGAGTATTGAGACCGATGGCATTCACATTGTTGTTATAAACCATGTTCAAGTCATTGATGTCAACAAAACCATCTCCATTTATATCCTCAAGCATATAACCAAATGCTGCATTCACATTTTCGTTGTATATGGCGTTGAGGTCGTTTATATCGATGTATCCATCAGCAGGTAGTGTGCCGCCTGCTGCATAAACTTCGCCGCCAAACAACCCCCATACTGAACCGTCTCCATTCAAATCCAATTGGTTGGATCCAAAAGCCTGTGCTGCCGCAGTGGTAAAATCGTAAGAAATTACACCCCCACCGAAGGAAACTGGATCGAAGCTCCAAGTTTCAACACTACTGCGATGTTGAATGGCAATATAATAACTTCCAGCAAATGCTGCAGGAATTGTTATCGTCATTGCACCATCAGTACCGATATTTACTCCATGAGCCTGATAAACATAATCGAATGGAGAAGCCGCATCGGCTAACAATACACTCAAAGTATCAACTGTTGTACCTGTAAATGCGTTCCAAACGTTGTAGTCTATATCTGCATCTTGAGCCTGATTCATACCTGTACCATTCCAGAAACCTTGCAAGTATGCTTTCAGATTCAGCGTCTTGGTTGCTGGCACATCATTTACAGTCAACACACCCGAAACATTGGTCGTTCCATCCCAGAAACCACCACCGGCAGCATTGTAACCACCATAAACATAAGTACCTGTTGTACCATACTGGAGACGGCTTGCGTAGTAGTAAGTGCCTGCTGTGGCAATTCCAGAACCAATATTGGCCCAATATTCATCGTCGTTCCCTTGCTGTCCGCTGAAAGGTGCTGCTACCCAATTAGTCCATGTGCTTGGGTCGGTATCGCTTGTGCTGTATCCAATCCATGCAGTTAAACCAGTGGTTGCTCCCATTGGGGCGGTTATATCATTTGGTATATATACACGTGTCCATACATCAAACATACCACCAACAGTGATAGTGCCCGAAGCTGGCCATTGCAAATTAGCCCACTCAATTGTGCCACCCCAAACATCGTTAACGGTTTTGTCTCCAGCTACAGTAACCGAACGGTCGCTGCCACCAGCATATTCACCATTGGCCCAAGTTGCGTTTTTGAAATATTTATACGCGTAAGTTCCGGCAGGCAATGCCATAGTTTTGGTGTAAATAAGAGAAGTGCCAACCTGTGCCATCAACATATTTGGATTAGTTCCAGGCTCGTTCCAGCTTGCGCCAGGGAAGTTGCCAGCCATGTAAACCATATCAACACCAGGTGTAAAACTATTGGCAGTTGACATATCTACATTAAAAGTAACCGAAGTGAAAGGGATAGCAAAACCTGTAATTTCAGCACCGCCTTGGAATTGGCCAATAACTAATGTACCGCCAGTAGTTTTGTTGACAAGCCGCAATTGACCTGTTGACCCGTAAGCCGCCATATAAAGTTCCCCTGTTTCGCGGTCAAACTCCATATCCTGAGCGTAACTTGCTATAAAGCCTACATTTCCAATTGGCGTAAAGGCTCCTGTTGCGAGATTTACCGTACCAAGTGAACTGGTACTCAAATCGAGAGAGTAAGCTGCGCCATATTTATCAATTGCGAGGTTGATCAACAATACTCCCGCAGCATCGCCAACAAGGGTTGGAACACCTGTTACCATATTGATAGTATATAATGAAGTAGTGGTTCCGGAATATCCGCAGCCATACATCTTGCCATCGGCAATATTGTATGCAATTGCGTTCATATTTATTCCCATGTCTGCCACTACTGTGCGGGCACCTGTAACAATATCTAACTTTAGCAAGTTATAGGGAGCAACTGTATTATAGGCAACCCCGTACCAAATTCCATTGGCCCAGGTACCTCCCGATATAAACTGTTGACCCGTTTGATCGGCTAACTGTGTAAATGTGCCAGGTGTAGCTAAGTTAAATGTAACTGGTCCTGGTGTGGCACTTGAAGCATAATAACCATAAACCGTTTTGTTCAGATCCATAGCTTTAACCGCTTTGGTCTGGCAATCATTTGCAGCGTTCAAATCGCCGGTCAATGATGTACATACTTGAACAGTATGATCGCCCAAGGTTGCTGTCCAAGGATCGAATGTAACCACTTGTGTTGCAGCGGCAGCTAAGGCGGTTACTGTTTTTGTTGAAGAATAGCCACCTATTGTCATGGTAACGTCAAAGGTCTCAACATTTTCGCCTTCATTTTTAACAGAAGCGGTTGGGGTTACTGAGCCTAGATTAACCACATCGTTCAACAGTATGGCGGCAGTAGCCACATCATGGGCAAGTGGTGAATATACTTGCACATTATCCAGGAAAAGATTGTTGCCATAAGCACTGATAGCCGTGAACTTAATCATATTGGTACCTGCTACAAGTGCAAGCGATTGAGTGCCCCACTGTGCGGCTGTAGGTACAAAACTTCCAGTTGTTGTGCCACCAGTATTTAGTATTGCAGGAGCTGCACCGCCTGGCATGGTTTTTAGAAGAACCCAGTTGATGCCTGCATCTGTGGAATAATACACATCCATTTGATCAACTTCGCCAGCATAAGTAGCATAAGCCCAGTTGAATTTTAAAATCGGGTTTGCCAAACCTGAAATATCAAATTGCATAGTTTTCAGGTCATAAGTCCCTGAAGTTTGGCTATAGAAGTTTGCATATGCTGAAGCTGCACCACCGCCATTTGCACTTGCGGCAGTTGATCTTGTCCATGTATAAGTACCCGATACGGCAGTATTGGCCCAACATACAGGGGCAAAGGTAGCAGCCTCAAAATCCTGTAAGAAAGGTGCAGTTACAACATCACATAATGTGGTAAATGATCCTTTTGCACTCCAGGCACTTACTTCACCCTCACCGCAAGATGCACGAACATACACATCATAAGCAGTTGCTATACTTAACCCAGTAAGGTTATAAGGTTTTTCGATAGTTCCAAGTACTTCGGTATAACCGGTACCGCTTCCGGCAACAAAGCCTGCAGGACCGTATTCTATATCCCATGAAGTTTCTATCCCATTGCTTGTCCAGTTGGCTGTTGCTTTGTTTGTTAATATATCAACAAAAGTTAAAGCACTTGGTGCAGGACATGAAACAGTGGTAGTGAACGATTTCTCTACCGACCAAGGGCTATAGTTACCACCGCAATTAGCGCGTACATAATAAGTATAGCCAGTTGATGGAGCCAAACCTAAGAGTGTATAAGGGTTGGAAACGTTAGAAACTGTGGCCGTACCAGTAGGGGTAAACGGGCTTGCTCCCCATTCAATATCCCAATACAAAGCTGTTCCAGCTTCTGTCCAACCAAGTATTGCCTGATGGCCAGCCGGTACAGCAGTAAGAGTGTTAGGCGTTGGGCAAGCAAGTGGCGTTTGAATTGCCACGTTGTTAACCATCAAATCATTATCGGCATTACTAACAGTTGATTCTCCATAAAAACCAATCTTCACGGTTGAGCCGGAATATGCATTCAAATCAATGGTAATATGCTCGCCTGTTGGGCTTATATTGTTATAAACATTTGCCGAACCAGCATTGTCCCACAAACGTAGGGTGTTGGCCGATGTCCAGGTTGTGCCCCCATCGGTTGAAATAACAACGGCAAACTTATCATCAGTTCCTGTTAGGCCGGCAATTGTGGATGCTCCAAACGCATTCAGTGACAAATCAAACTCAAGTTGTTTTGAACCGGTTAAAACAAATGCTGGCGTAACTAACCAATATTTAGTACTAGTTGTCCAAATATTGAGTTTAGCAGCTTTATCAACAGGGGAAGTTACATTTCTATAATCATCCTGTATCCAGCCACTCGTGGTTGCAGTAAGGACACTTGGTGCCGCCAATAACCCATCAAACCTTGTCCAACAAGCTGGTGGAAAAGCGCCTTCAAATGTTTGGTTATAAGGGAATGTGGTGATTTCAGCACAAGCTGTTGTGAAAGACCCCGCAGTTGACCATGCGCTTACGCTACCAACTCCACACGAAGCCCGTACATAGAAGCTATAACCTGTGCTTGGCAAAAGGCTTGTCAAAAGATAAGGTTTAGTAGAAGTGCCAATAATGGAATCATATCCAACATCACTGTTCAGAACAAAACCGGTAGGGCCGTAGCAAATATCCCATGCGGCTTCAAGTCCGGTACTCGTCCAGTTTACGGAAGCTTCGGTTGTGGTTATGGCCGACGAAACCAAAGTTGTAGGTGCAGGACAAGCAACGGTGGTTGTAAAAGTCTTTGGTCCGCTCCATGTACTATATGTGCCGCCACAGTTAGACCTTACATAATAAGCATATCCTGTTACCGGTGTTAAACCAGTAAGTATGGTATTAGGATTGGTTAAACCTGCTGTGGTTGGAGTGCCGGTTGGGGTAAATGGAGTTGGTCCCCATTCAATATCCCATAAGGTTGCAGTACCAATTTCTGTCCAGGAAAGGTTTGCCTGATACCCATAGGTGGTTGCCAACAAACTGCCTGGAGGCAAACATGAAGGTGCTGGGATAAGATTTACCACATAATCTTCAGTTTCACCCCATGAACTTACTAAACACGGGCCGGTAGTTGAACTCTCTTTACACACAACCCTCATTAATGTATTGCCAAGGGTGGCAGTTAAAGGAACAGCTATATTAGCATTAATCGTATGTGTAGTGGCACTGGCATAAGGCCAGATAATATATTCTTCGCCAACATCAGTAAGCAGCCCGTTTTGGTTCCAGTCGAAATATACCCTTACATCATGGCCATAAGTACCAGCCGCACATTCGGTAATTTGGACCGTTATTGCTGCCGAAGTTCCTTGAGCGATATCCGAAGCAGCAATAGATGTGAAATTGGTGTACTTATCGGCTGTTCCTGTACCTATTCCTTGTGAACCGGTTAAGCTTGCACAAGCACTGGTGTTATTTAGTGTACTTCCTATTTGCACTAATGTGATGTCTTCATCACCCGTGCTTGAAGCGCCTGAAGCACAATAGCAATTAAATAAGGTATTCATGGCAACCAAAACAGGTGTAGATGTTCCCGTGCTACCCGAACATGTTACAGCACATTGATAATAGGTTGCTGCAACTTGTGAGGTAATCAAAGTGGCTATAGAAGTTCCAATGTTTGTCCATGGAGCCGAACCTGTGGGTGAACTTTGCCATTGGTACGTAACGCCTAGCCCAGATGTTGCGTTTTGTAGCGACAATGTAAAATTCACTCCACTACATACCGGGTTAGCTGATGAAATTGTGTTGCCTGGTGCCGGAGTTCCACTGCATGGTGGAGGTACAGTATAGGTAATAATAAGTGTTGGGGCTGGTGTGCCATTATACCCATAAATATTATAGGTGTTAGTTGATGCCCGCACATATCCAATATTCAGTGTGCTTCCACAATTGGCCTGTACAAATGCAATACCAGCGGCTGTAAACACTTTTGTGTTAGCGGCATTGGCTGTCCAGGAAGTATTGTTAAAAGTGGATCCTGTACCGCAAGCAGTATATAAAGCGGCACCGCCCATTGTAGCAGGATCGCCTGTAAACCCATAGAGGTTGTTGGTTGCCGATGATGATGTAGAAGTGTAAGTTGTAAAAGTTGCACTTACGGCAGTTACTATAGCACCAGCAGGAATTGTGGTCAGATCGAAATTTGCCCAACCACGGTTGGCACTACTGTTGATAGTCACCATAGCTCCGTCATTCTTCACACCTGCGGCACTTACAGATCCCGATTTATAAGATCCGGCAGTTCCTGTACAGGTAATAGTTGTTTGCCCCCATGAGCTACCAGCCCACAGAAACAACACGATTAGTAATGTAAACAGTTTTTTCATAAAATTTGGTTTTGGTTAATAATTGATTAATTTGGTTGATTAATTTTTCATTGGTAAAAAAAGTGGTCTTTTTCAGTTTCCCATACGTTGATTTTAGGTTATTTATTTGGTTAATTAGCTTATTATTAATGCATTGGAATTCAAAAACTAACACAAAAGCACCTTGTGTTTTACAAGGAGCTAGCATTAACAGGAATTTGATGTTGTTGGCCAGAAAAACAGACTTCTACAAGCAAAATGGTAGTATTTATAAGGGTTACAGTAGTTTTGGTAAGAGCAAAAAGTACGATTCGGGCTTAAATCGAACTAATCTGTTATAAGTATTCAGGGGCTAAATTTAAACATTAAAATAATACGGTGTACAAAACCAAATATTTTTTTTCAACATATTTTAAAAAAAAATAAAACTTTTAGAGTAGAATACTTAGATCTTCAATAAAAACAAGGTACCCAAAATAATTTTGGACGCATTTTAAAAGGGTATTGTTAATAAGTTTTTACTTCGACAGGCTTTGTAACTGTCCGACAGGCTTGGTATCCGTAATTCGGTTATAAGGGTTCAAAAAGGGTTCAAGGTTCAATGCTTTACGTTCAGGTGTTCGATTGTTCTATTGTTCTATTGTTCAAATGTAGAATCCGTTCTGTAAACTCCCACAATGAAAAGAGTTTGATTGGTTACTTCAATACTCGAAAGTTTATCGGACAAAGTATCTTCATTGCGGCATTTTTCTTGCCACAAATAAAGCAGCATTTGCACCTGCAATCGTCAAATCCACGGCATCTATCAACCCATCGCCATCAATATCATTAGTTAAATACCCACTAACAAAATTGGAAGCTGAATTATCAACAGCAACTAAATCTCCGGAATCAACAATGCCATCCTGGTTTACGTCGCCTGCATACAAAAGGCACCTCCCTCCTATTTGCTTAAGGTTATTGCCAAATGCCTGATCTACAGAACTGCTAAAGTTGTAGTTTATGCTTGCCTGGCTGAATGATACTGCACCCGAACTCCAGGTTTCTATACTATTGCGGTGTTTTACCACGATATAATAGTTGGCTGAAAATGAAGCCGGGATATTGATTGTTGCCTGACCCTCAGTAGAAAGGTTTGCAATAAATGGTCCAGAAACCAATGCAAAAGGAAATGTATTTTCGTGAAGCTCAATAAGAACCTGATCGGCAACCTGGCCCGTAAATTGATCACCCAAACTATTTTTGGCCTTGTTCATATTGGTACCATTAAATAAACCTTCGAGAAAAAGCGTAAGGTCAAGGATTTTGTCAGGTGCGGCCTCCTGGGTAACAGAAACAACAATTGGTGAAAGGCCGTTAACAGTTACAGTAATTTCGGACATACGTGAATTTGCTGTTAAATTTTGTGCGTAAGTTGCAGTTATTGGTGAATTCCCTGAACCACTTGCTGAAACCGAACACCAGTTTTGGTTGCTGCTGACCGACCAATTGCTGTTGGAACTAACATTAAAACTTGCATTTCCTGAAATGGGTCCAACATTCTGTGTCAAAGGTGTTACCGACAATGTTTTAACCGTCCCTGTAATCGATACATCATCCAGACAAACTCCGTAACCATATTTGGCATTTCCCTCAAAGGCAATATAATAATCGGTTGACCCATTTGGCAAGTTGATGGTTTCCTGTGTCCAGCTTGAGATATTGGCGGTATAAGTTGCTAGGATTGCCCAGGTTCCGGTTGACGATGTTTTGTAGTAAACTGTTAACTGGTCCTGACGGGAAACAGATACGGACTGAGTGTGCCAAAATGTTAAAACAGGGTCATTCAGCATTGCGATATTTAGCGAAGGCGTGATTAGTTTGGTTTTTGTGTCTGAGGTGCTAAAATCCGCAAAACAAGCATTAAATGCCCCAGTATGAGTCGTGGCAGGATTAGAAAATCCATTACCTTCAACAAATATCCAGTCAATCGCAGATGTACCAATTTTTTCCTGGTTCCAGCAATTTGGACCAAATCCGGCATTTTCGAAGCCTTCATTCCATGGAAAAGTATTGACAGTACCACAAGAAGTTGTGAACATCATATCATCGCCATAAAAAGTAGTTCCCGAAGTCACAGCATAAGCCCTGATATAATATAGTGTTGATGGAGACAAACCGGTTACTGTACTGATAAAAGTTCCGGTTCCGGATCCATCAACAGTATGGCTTCCCGATACGCTTGGATTTGCCGATGTTGACCAGCACACACCTCGCGATGTAATAATGTAACTACTGTCAAAACTAATGGTGCCGCCTGAAATTGCAGTGGTTTGTGTGATCGAATCTGCTGTTAATGAAACTACTGTATTGGGAACAAGCTGTACATTCAAGTTGACGGTTTGTTTATCGGCAACCGAAACATTGCTGATTGTTTTAGTCTGATAATTTGGTGCAGAAAACTGTAAAGTGTAGGTCCCGGCTTTTAGTAGACGTGAATAATCACCAAGGTTAGCGGATGAATAGGTTTCGGAATTGAAGGTATCGTGGTTGATCACATATATTTGTGCAGCAAGTGGCTGTGCAGTAATTGAATCTGTAATTAAACCATGAATCCCGTAAGTGGCTTGTTTCAGATAAAGGATAAGCGACCTGTAATTGTAATTCCAATACGTTACCAATAAACTTGGCTGCAACTTTTTTGTGACTGAAAGCTCAATCGTAAACTCCCGGCAATGGTGCCAGTAGTTCATATAATCCTGTCGGCCACCTTTCACCACATACCAAACAGCTCCATTTGTTATACCTGTGGGATTATTGCTTGTCATATAGGCCGGGTTGCCGTGGGTGCGGGCAGTATCCACATACTCCTGGCTAACATATTGCCACCAATCATCATCCGCTGCCAATGCAAATTGTGTGTCCCAGGGATAGTTTACCACTTCTTCCCCACCATGGAAATTGCAGGAAGCAACAAAATGCCTCGAAGCTGCAAAATCCATAAAAGCCATTGTTTCTGGTTGCCAGGCATACCCATCGGGGTGCTGTCCATCCAAGGGATCGGGATAATTGCGGTTTAAATCGACATTATTGGCATTGCCACGTCTTGCACCTGCAAGTGTATTGTTCCCTCCATAATAAGTCCCATCAGGATTAGCCAAAGGATTGATATAGATTTCCATGGAGTTTACCAAATCCGTAAGCTCCGAATTGCTGCCGTAGTTTGAAAGGATATAATCCATCAGGTCCAACATCAAAATATAGCCTGTGGTCTCATCGCCATGTATGGACGAAGTATAAAGGAATTCAGGTTCGGCCTCGTCAGTGGCAACGTTATCCGAAATCTTGGCGACAATAATTTTCCTTCCGCTAGCAAGGGTGGCTATGGTTTGCAACTGGCAAATTGTTGGATATAAACTTTGGTATTGGCTCATGAGGTTTTCGTAGGCAGTATAAGTAGGATAAGTACTCAAAGGGGCTTTAGCACCAGCGGAAATCTGATCGCTCATAAGCACACTGCTTGAACTTCCCGGATTTGGGAGCAAAGTAATATTGTAGCCAAGGCGTGAAAAAGTTATAAATTGTGGCATATTGGCATACGCCCAAACGGTATCCCCTTTTACATTATCAATGGAAATAAGTTTGGTGATCGTATGTATCTCCGATTTTGAACGGATTAGGAAGGAAAAATAGGTTTCTTTCTGCATATCGGATTCGCTGGTTCCGCTTTGGGCAAATGAAAGCTGCTCAATTATAAGCAAGACGGTTATGAGTACTATTGTTTTAAATTTCATTGGCAATGATGAATGGTTTTGGAACTCATTTTATATGTTAGGTTTTGAATACAAAAATGGCAAATAATTCTGATGTAATTGGTGAAAATGTCAGGACTTTTTGGTTTTATACCGCAAAAGTAAATTTTAGGTAGCTAATCCATTTTCTGGATTTAAAATCAAAACTCATGGTTCGACAAGTTGAAATGATTGCTACTTTTGCAGACTTTAAGGAAATTGGCATTGGTACTTTTAAACTTGTAAAGCTTTATTAATGATTTAGATTTGCTGGAACCTATTGCCTTTGAGTCCACTTTGAAAACACTAAGATAAGAAAACTACCAAGCCACAGAGAATATAGAGATACACAGAGCATTGTTAATCAGCATTATAGGATTAGTGTAACTAAGAGCCTTTGTGGCGGGAAAAGACTTATCGGAGAGGACTTACCTTTTCAATTTTCAAGCACAAACCATCAAAAAATTAAATTCTTGTAATTGCTAAAAGCGCTAAACCATGGAAATTCAAAAAGCTAAATTGTACTCATTGGAAATGTTCGAGGATGACCCACCTGAATTTATTAAGTCAATAGTCAAATTATTTGTCGAGAATACCCCAATTTCTATCGCAGCTATTAAAACTGCTTACGCTGAAAACGAAATGGAGCAGCTACGCCACCATTCGCACAAACTGAAACCCCACTTTGCGTTTTTCGCCTCTACCCATATACAGCAAGCACTGCAAATGATCGAAAACATTGCCCGAAATAATGATGGCATTGAAGACCTACCGGGCTTGATCGAGTATGTAGAAAAAAACAGCATTCCCATGTTAGAACAAATGAAGGCAGATTTTCTGGATTAGCAAAGCCATCAAAACAGGGTGATTTGCCACCTAAAGATTTCAAATTTCATCACCAGGTGTAGTGCTGAAACTTAGATATAATCTCAACCGAACGCTTTCAGAAGCTTGGTGGGGTTCACGGAGTTTAAAGGGGTTTATACACAGAACTTTCTACTGTGTTACTTTTGTTGCTTCGGCAGGTACAGTGTTTGCCTCAAAACCTCACCCCCGTCCCCTCTCCTTGAAAAAATGAGAGGGGTGCCTACACCCTCTCGTCTAACTAAAAATAAATAACCAGTAAAGAGGATATTACAAAAGTTGTTTTACTTTAAGTTGATTCCGGTTAGCAAGATTTTTATTTGGGAAGCTTTTTGCCTCAAGTACCTCACCCCCAGCCCATCTCCTTGAAAAAAAGAGAGGGGTGCCTAAACCCTCTCATCTAACTAAAAATAAATAACCGATAAAGAGGATATTGCAAAAGTTGTTTTACTTTTAGTTGATTCCGGTTAGCAAGATTTTGATTTGGGAAGCTTTTTGCCTCAAGTACCTCAACCCCAGCCTCTCTCCTTGAAAAGAGAGAGGGGTGCCAAACCCTTTCATCTAACTAAAAATAAAAAACCGATAAAGAGGATATTACAAAATCTGTTTTACTTTTAGTTGATTCCGGTTAGCAAGATTTTTATTTGGTAAGCTTTTTGCCTCAAGTACCTCACCCCCTGCCCCTCTCCTTGAAAAAAAGAGAGGGGTGCCTACACCCTGCAAATTCGGGCAAGCAAATAAACGAATACACCATAATTTGACGTTGCTTGATGCCTTCTTCATCTAAAAAAAATGAAAGACTGATAAAATTTCTGTTTCAAAAAGTCAGTTGCACCTGCTTTTACGCCAAATTATCTCCATTTAGCGCGACAATTATCGTGTTGGCATCATAACTAAATTACATTGCTTGTCGATTGTAAAAATTTCATTGTCAAATAAATACCGAAACCTGAAATCCCATTCCCTCTCCCATTTAACAACCTATAGCGCTTGGGCTTAAGCCCTGCATTTTTTAATGAAAAACCTTACAGAAGGCAACAGTGGAAGCCTGATTTTTAAGTTCGCCGTACCAATGCTGATTGGAAACGTGTTTCAACAAATGTATAATATTGTTGACAGCATTATAGTTGGCCGGTATTTGGGCAAGCAGGCATTAGCTGCTGTTGGGGCCTCGTTCCCACTAATTTTCATGCTCATTTCTTTTGCAGTGGGTGTGGCTATGGGAACAACTATTATTGTTTCCCAATACTTTGGGGCAAAGGATATAAAAATGGTAAAACGTGCAATCGAAACCATGTATATATTCCTGTTTTTTGCTTCTATTGCAGTAACAATACTTGGAATTACCCTTAGCGGCCCAATTTTCCGGCTAATTAATTTGCCAGATGATGTTATGCCTCAAGCCATTGCATATTTCAACGTTTTTCTGGTAGGTACAGTATTTTTCTTCGGGTTTAACGGGATAAGCTCCGTGCTGCGAGGATTGGGCGATTCGAAAACCCCATTATACTTTCTTGTATTTTCAACCATTATAAACGCCTTGTTGGTCTGGCTTTTTGTAGCTGTATTCAAATGGGGCGTTGCCGGATCGGCATGGGCAACTGTAATAGCACAAGCTGGCGCTTTTTTTACAGGTGTAATATACCTCAACCGCACCCACGAAATTGTGAAGCTCAACAGCCTCAAAATGGTTTTTGACAGGGCTATTTTCCGTAAAAGTTTAATGATCGGTTTACCTACCGGGCTTCAGCAAACCTTTGTTTCCATGGGGATGCTGGCAGTTACACGTATTGTAAACGGTTTTGGGACCGATGTAATTGCCGCTTACAGTGCAGCCGGGCGCATAGATTCGTTAGCCCTCATGCCCGCTATGAACTTTGGGGCTGCACTTTCGACATTTGTTGGGCAAAACCTTGGCGCAAACAAACCGGAACGGGTAAAACAAGGCTTGAAAACAACATTTATAATGTCGGGGGCTTTGGCTCTTTTTACAAGTGTGGCAGTTATTGTATGCCGTAAATGGTTGATGGGGCTTTTCACCCAAGATGTGGCTGTTATAGCTATAGGAGCCGAATACCTTGTGATTGTTAGCTCGTTTTACATTTTTTTCTCTACCATGTTTGTAATTGGTGGGGTGATGCGGGGTGCTGGCGATACCCTCGTTCCAATGTTCATTACTTTGTTCGCGCTGTGGGTGATACGGATTCCTGCGGCATGGATACTGTCACAATATTTTGGGGTTGACGGCATTTGGTGGTCGATACCAGTAGCTTGGTTTATCGGCATGTTGCTCTCGTACTTATATTATTTGAAAGGCAACTGGAAAAAGAAAGTTGTGGTAAAGCCTCAGATTAGTATGAATGAAGATGTGATTATTGACTAAGATTAGGGAAGGGCTTTTCAACAATTTGATTGGATTTGAAGTACACAGACCCCAAAAAGCTAAAACAAGCAGATTGGAAGATTGGTATGAAATAAGAAGTACTTGATTTTCCAACCCCTTTCCTAACAAACCCATACTTTGTTCACCCACAAATACAAAGGTTGAACCCACCTCAATAAAGTGGCTAGGTTATATCAACATACTTGCTAAAAATAATTTTTGAAGGCTAAGTCTTACTCATACCTTAAAGCATCAATTGGATCAAGTTTGGCTGCCTTTACCGCTGGGATAATTCCCGAAACCAAAGCCACAATAAAACACAAACTTACGCCCCAAATTATCCATTGCCAAGGAATTATAAAACTGGTCCCAATAGAAAGTGCAAGGGCGTTACCTATACCTATACCTAAAATTATACCAAGAAAACCGCCGATTTGGGCAATAACAATGGCTTCGGCCAGAAACTGGTTACGGATCGTATTTTTGGTTGCCCCTATTGCTTTTCGGATCCCAATTTCGCGGGTGCGTTCAGTAACCGATACCAACATTATATTCATTAATCCTATGGCTGCACCTAAAAGGGTAATTGCACCTATTATGATTGCCGCCATACGCAAATAGCTGAGGCTATCGAAAAGCATACTGGCCAGGTTATCGCTTTTCGAAATATCGAAACTATCGTCTTGCCCAACCCCAACCTGTCGGACAATCCTGAATATACCTGTCGCTTCGTCAATAGCTGCTTCAAGCCTTTCGCCATCAGTAACATGAACATTTATGCTATAAGAGGCATTGGGGCGGGCAAATCGTTGCCTGGCATTGTTGATTGGTATAAGGCAAACATTGTCGGGGTTAAATCCCATGCTCGAACCTTTTTCCTTTAAAACTCCGACTATCAGATATCTTCCAGGCCCAATGTTTATAAATTTACCAACTGGTTCTTCCTTGTTTTTAAACACTTTTTTAATTACATCGCTGCCAACAATGGCAACTGATGCGCCATAAAAAACCTCGGCTGGCGATACGTTGCGGCCTTGCTCAATTTCATTGCCGGATGTGGTAATGTAGTTTTCGTCGCAACCAATTACCGGAACGTTGGGGTTGGTTTTATTGTTGGCAAACTTTACGGTTGCCAAATTTGTGGCAAAAATAAATATGGATGGTGTTGCCGGAAAAGTGTATGATTCCTTAAAGCGGGTGGCTTCTTCGTAGGTTATTTCCCTGAAATTGCTTGCTTTGCTGCGTTTATTCCCAATATGCACCTGCATAGTACGGTTGCGGATGGTGAACGTATTGGCACCCATCATCTGAAAATTATCGTTCAGATAATATCTAATAGCATCAATCGAGGTAAGGATACCTACCAAAGCCATAATCCCGAAAGCAATAATTAGAACGGTGAGGGTGGTACGCATCATGTGGCTACGCACCGATTGCATCGAAATGCGCAGGTTTTCGAGTACAAGACTGCTTTTCAACAACTTCATGTTAAATACTTTATGGGTAAGACTTGCAAGTGAAAATCAAACTTTTACACTCGTTTAACAACCGATTGGTTGAACTGTATGTAAAACACGGTAAAATTAATGATTATAGTTACACCAAAC
>CAJAXK010000114.1 GCA_903946925.1 uncultured Bacteroidales bacterium
TGAATCATAACAATAAGCTAGCTTTATTTCGTAATATTAATAAAAAGGCTTCTGTAGTAATACAGAAGCCTTTCTTAATGTGTGCTATGCATGCCATATCACTATAGGGTGCAAGTCCCGAACGAGCCAGCCAATAGGAATCGTTAGCCAACAGCAAGGGTGTTGAAGGCGACTTCAAATCTGAAAGAAGCACGAGGCAAAACTGTGACTGAACGAACAGAAACATGATATAAGGCTTACACTGTGGGTAAGTGGGCATTAGACCGCAAAGCCCAATAATTGGACGTAAACAGTGGTAGTAAATTGTGTTGGTTACAGCGAAAGAGATATGAGCTTACCATAGGAGGTCTGAACAAATAACCGGAGACGAAACCGAGCGAACAGACGTAGTAAAGGATTTGTTCAGAAGTCAGCAGAAGCCATAGTAGCGAGGAAGTCCTTGTAATGAGGATGGAGCGAAGGGCAGAATCCTTAAAGCTGAGGAGTTTTTTTTTAGAATAGTAAAAGTCAATGAGAAAGGTTAGCAAACGATTGAAAATACAGATGAATCCTGCAGGACAGGAAGAAAGTATTATTAACAATGACCTATTTGTTACAGAGATACCCGTATGGTATCAACCTAATGGGAAGGTAAACCCGAAGTGGCTATCTATATGCGAAGAAGAACGAAATCAGACGACAGCGTTACTGGAACAAATAAGTAACCCAAGTAACCTGATAAAAGCCTATAAGCAGGTAAAGAAGAATGGCGGGAGTTCGGGAATTGACGGAGTAACCATAAAAGAATTTGGGATATGGTTCAATACCAACTATCAGACACTACAAACCGAGCTGCAACAAGAAAGCTATCGTCCACAAATGGTAAGAGGGATAAAGATACCCAAACCCAAAGGAGGATTTAGATTACTTGGGATACCGACCATAAAAGACAGGGTTGTCCATCAAGCCATTAGTCAGGTATTGCAGCCGATATTTGACCCTAAATTTTCGACAAACAGTTACGGTTTTCGCCCCAAGCATAATGCCCACCAAGCCTTAGTGAAAGCGAGTGAGATTGTAAAATCAGGCAAAAGCATCATAGTAGATTTGGATTTGGCAAAATTCTTTGATGAAGTAAATCATCAGAGATTATTATGGCTACTGGGCACACGAATAGGGGATAAGGGGTTATTACGACTAATCTCCAAAATAGTAAAGACCGATATACTGATAGATGGATTACAGGAACAACGGATAAAAGGGACACCTCAAGGCAGTCCTTTAAGTCCGTTACTATCGAACATTGTTTTAGATGAGTTAGACCAGGAATTAACACGCAGAGGGCTAAGTTTTGTGCGATATGCAGATGATTTACAAATATTTGTAAGCAGTCAACCTAGTGCAAAACGAGTACAGGAAGGCGTAATTAACTTCATCGAAAACAAGATGAAACTAAAAGTGAACCGAGAAAAGAGCGGCATAAAACACTGCTACGAAGTAAACTTTTTGGGACATCGCATCCTGTATGGCGGAAAATTAGGATTAAGTCAATCGAGCGAACAACGTCTTAAAGAGAAACTCAAAACGATAACCCAAAGGAAACGAGGAGTAAGTTTTGAACAATTAATCAAAGAGACGAGAACCGTATTGGAAGGATGGTTACAATACTTTCGTTTGGCAGATATGAAAAGTAAACTCACAAAGATAGAAAGTTGGCTACGACGTCGGCTAAAATGCTTTAGATTAAAGCAATGTAAACATACGATAGGAATAGTGAGATTTCTAAGAAAACTGGGAGTTGAAAAGACATTAAGCTGGCGAACTGCATTAAGTGGAAAAGGCTGGTGGCGATTATCTAACAGTCCTGCATTAAGTATAGGCATGAGTAATCAATGGTTTATCGGTCAAGGCTTTTACAGTCTAACAGAAAACTATAAACAATTACATTGTAAACCACTTTAAGGAAACCGCCGTACACGTAAGTACATACGGTGGTGTGAGAGGACGGCAAAGCTATGTAAATATTATTTACTAACTTTGCCTCCTACTTTAATTCTATTATTTAAAGTTATTTAGCATAACTTATTGCACGTGTTTCTCGAATAACCGTTATTTTTATTTGACCAGGATAAGTCATTTCCTGTTGAATTTTATGAGATAAATCTACGGATAATTGATTGGCCTCAACATCTGTCATTTTATCAGCACCAACTATTACACGTAACTCCCTACCAGCTTGAATTGCATAAGTTTTTATAACTCCTGGATAAGTTAGGGCAAGTTCTTCTAATTTGTTCAATCGATTGATATATGCATCAACAACTTCACGTCTTGCTCCAGGGCGAGCTCCAGAAATTGCATCACATACTTGAACCAATGGAGCTATTAATGATTCCATTTCAATTTCATCATGGTGAGAGCCGATAGCATTACAAACTTCAGGTTTTTCCTTAAATTTCTCAGCCATTTTCATACCTAAAATTGCATGTGGTAAATCTGGTTCATTGTCAGGTACTTTACCTATATCATGCAATAATCCAGCACGTTTTGCTAACTTAGGATTTAATCCAAGCTCTGAAGCCATTGTTGCACATAGATTAGCAACTTCTTTTGAATGTTGTAATAAGTTTTGACCATAAGAAGAACGATATTTCATTTTTCCTACCATTCTGATTAGTTCATGATGCATATTTAAAATGCCTAAATCAATGGTTGTACGTTTTCCTATTTCAATTATTTCCTGTTCAATCTGTTTTTTTACTTTAGCTACAACTTCTTCTATTCTTGCAGGATGTATTCTTCCATCAGTTACTAATTTATGAAGTGATAATCGGGCAATTTCGCGTCTTACAGGATCAAAACCTGAAATAATAATGGCATCAGGTGAATCATCAATAATAATTTCAACCCCTGTTAAAGCTTCTAATGCTCTGATATTTCTACCTTCTCGTCCAATTATTCTACCTTTAACTTCATCATTCTCTAAATTAAATACAGAAACAGAATTTTCAATGGCTTGTTCAACAGCTGTACGTTGAATAGATTCTATGACAATTTTTTTAGCTTCTTGATTTGCAGTGATTTTAGCTTCATCAACAATATCTTTTATCATATTCATGGCA
>CAJAXK010000115.1 GCA_903946925.1 uncultured Bacteroidales bacterium
GAAGAACTGAAAATAATTGGAGCAGCAAATACATTGGAAGTCCAGAATTGTAAGCTATCATTAGTGTAAACTAAAATTTCAATGCCTTTTTCAGCAAACTCATTTCTATAGTTTAGGCTTAGAAATTCTAAAAATGAATCTCGCTTATTCAGATCCTGTTTTGCAATAATTTCCGATTCTGCCTCTAAGGCAGAAAAGGCTAAACCTATTTCCTTTTGTAGCCGTTGGGTTGATTTTAGGGGCGAGTTATAATTTTCGACTGTCCTAACTAAAACAAAAGCAGACACAAACAACACAATGCTTAAAAAAAGCATTATCATGAATTGGTTCCTATATTTTGGTTGGGAAATCATAGTGCAAACTTTGTGAAATGCAGCATTGATAAGGGTTTCAGGCTTCAACTCGAATAAAGCCCTATAAACTACTATCGCCTAAAGTTCGGGGAAAAGTATTAAGGAGGCTTCCGATATGATTATAGGCGTTAAAAACCGGCTTATTTTAGTGCAAGTACGTAAATAAGGCTTGAATGTCCATTTACAGGCATTGATTTCAGATTTGACAATAAGCCATTCCAGAAAGCAGGCAGCCAGCGCATTTTGCCAGATTTATATTTCTCACTCAACAAGCTCACATAAAATGAATCAAATTTCATTGGCAGGATTTTCACGATTTTAAATCCAAACTTTTCAGCCAACAATTTCATATCCGCTTTTGTGAAATGGTACAAATGCCTTGGCAAATCGTAACCCGCCCAAAATTCGCCATATATTTTTGCATCAAATGAGTTGCAGTTTGGAACAGCAATAAACAAAGTTCCGGAGGGTTTCAACAGAAATTTTAGTTGAGCCATCCTTTCGTTAAGTTCTGAAACATGTTCAAGAACATGCCATAGTGTTATAATTTCGAATGAAGCTTTTTGAAAAGTGTCAAGGTTTTCTTCAGGGAAAACTTGTAAACCATATTCGGTAATTGCCTTGTGGCGGGTTTTATCATCAGGTTCAATTCCTGTGGTTTTCCAACCATTTTGTTTCACAAAATTCAGGAATTGTCCAGTGGCGCACCCTATATCCAATATTTCACCATTTTTCTGGAACCGCCTGATCAATGAAAGTTTCCTGCCCAGAGTGTATTTTCTTACAAGTTGATAAACCGAAGCAAACAAACCATTTTGAGTATTTGAATGTGAAATATAATCGGTTGATTCGTAATACTTCCCAAGGTTACTGGCTTCAGGCCTGGGGTTGGTAAACCTGAATCCACAACTGCGGCATTTCACAATTCCGAAGGCTTCGCCAGTAAGGAAATAATCCTTACCAGAAATAAACGGTTCAAATAACTCCGACCCGCAAATAGGGCAATTTTTCAATACTTCCATTCGACAACTTTGTATAAGTTCAGATTTTATTCCATTCCGTTTTGACATTTCAGGATGCTTATTGCATATAATTTTGTTCCTTTTTCAAAAGCATTTTAAGCATTCAAAACTTTACCCCATAAGGGTTGGTACAAATATGTTTCACGTGGAACATCGGCTATCTCCCAATAAAGACAAGCAATACAGAAATATCTGAGGGTGAAATACCGCTTATTCTCGATGCCTGTCCGATGGTAGCAGGACGGATACGTGAGAGCTTTTGCCTTGCCTCGGTGGATAATGAAGAAAGGCTCAAATAATCGAAATCTGCTTTTAAAGGCATATCATCAAACCTCGAAAGTTTCTCAGCAATTTCCTGTTCCTTTTTTATGTAGCCTTCGTATTTGATCAAAATTTCAGTTTCCTCAATAATTTCTGCTGCGCCTTCGCCTATTTGATCAGTAAAATCTTTGACAAAATCTATATGATTTATTAATTGACTGAACGAAATTTGTGGGCGCAGCAATATTGAATCCAACTTGCCTTTCTGTCTGATTGGCGCTGTGCCAATGCTTTCCAAAAACCCATTAATCTGATCAGGGCTAACACTGGTTGTGCGCATAAATGTTTTGATTTTTTCAATCCATTCAAGCTTACTGCTAACTTTCGAAAACCGCTCTTGAGAGGCTAAACCCAGACTAAAACCTAATGGGGTTAACCTTAAATCAGCATTATCTTGCCGCAGCAAAATGCGATATTCGGCTCTCGAAGTGAACATCCTGTAGGGTTCATCAACCCCTTTTGTAATTAAATCATCAATAAGAACGCCAATATATGCATCTGAACGTTTTAAGATAAAAGGTTCCTTTTCCTCAATTTTCAAGTGTGCATTAATACCAGCCATTATACCTTGTGAGGCAGCCTCTTCGTAACCTGTGGTTCCATTTATTTGCCCGGCAAAATAAAGCCCTTCAATTAACTTGGTTTCCAAAGTATATTTAAGTTGTACAGGCGGGAAATAATCGTATTCAATCGCGTAACCTGGTCGGAAAATTTTCGCATTTTCCAAACCAGGAATAAGCTTCAACGCTTTTACCTGAATTTCGGCTGGCAGTGATGATGAAAAACCGTTGAGGTAATATTCTACTGTATCCCAGCCTTCGGGTTCAACAAACAATTGGTGCCTCGTTTTATCAGCAAAACGGTTAATTTTATCTTCGATAGAAGGGCAATAGCGTGGGCCAATTCCTTCAATTCTTCCCATGAACATGGGGGATTCATTAAAACCTGTTTCCAGAACTTTATGC
>CAJAXK010000116.1 GCA_903946925.1 uncultured Bacteroidales bacterium
GGCGCAAGTTTCATGTTGGTTTGCCTGCTAAGCGCGTTCCAACTGCTCCAAAAATAGACCAAAGTAAGTTTTCCTTTAAGCGTGGAAAGTTTAAGGTTCTTGTTTGCAGAATTTGGCAGGACAATTTCCTGGGCAGGCATTCCTGGTTTTAATGATTTGTTGGTTTTCTCCAAATCAGCCAATTCCGCCTTAAAATCGAGCATCCTCAGATGGAAAACATTCACAAGGCTGTTTTCCGGATACGAAACCATAAGGGCACTATCGAGTTTGATGAATAAATCCGGCTGCGATTGCTCCGAAAGCAATGGGTTTGGCCCGAAATCGCTTGAAATTACAAGCAAGGACACCAGCGCATTTGGGTTAGAGTTAACAAAGGTTATTACATTATCCTTTTGGTTTTCAAATATTTGCATATAAACTGAATCAAGCGTGGCTTTCAAGGGATCGAAACCAGGTTCCGCACGGTTTTCAGCAAATATTTTGGACAAGGAATCTACTTTGCTCAAATTTGCCTGTGTGAAGGCATTATATTCGGCAAAAAGTTGCGATTCCTTTGAGCCATCCACTTTATAGGTTTTCGAGAAATCTTTTCCATTCCCGGAAAGGTTGATTTTTTCGCCGGGAGAAACCACGAGGGTAATTTTGTTTCCAGAATTGATATGCAAAGCATAAAAGCCAGCTTTTTCAACCTTTAAACTGATTTCAAAATTACCAGAACCATCGGTTAAAGCTGAATCAATCAAGGGTTTACTGTTAGGCAGGATTTGGTATAAAAACAGTTTTTGTTCTGGTATATTAGAAAAAATCCCTTTAATACTGACATTTTCGTTCGGAGCGAAATTGCATGCCGCAAGCAACAAACCAAGGGCTATGGGAAATATGAACAGTCTGAATTTCATAGTTTAAGATGATAAGGGCACAAATGTCGCAAAAAATCTGAAGTTGAGTCCACTCAGAAAAGTCTTTTTTCGCCACTAAGGCACTAAATCTCTAAGTTTCACAAAGCTTATAGTTCTGATTAACAACTCTCTGTGTGCCTCTGTGTCCTCTGTGCCTCCGTGGTTTTCTTTTTTTAGGGTTTTCGGAGTGGACTCAAAGCTTAATTTTTCACAATGAACGAAAATAAATGTTTTCTGACTTTTTAACAGGTTGGCAAGTACAAATTTGTTTAATTTTATCGGTACAAAATAAGCCAAGCCATGAAAGCACATTTAATTTTAATATGGACGATATTTTTTGTTTTTTGTTTCCAAACCGTTGATGCACAGAAGGTTTTATTGCTACAAAAGCCGGGCACGTCGAAAAGGTTTTTTTATAATGTTGGCGACAAAATATCAGTCCAGGTTGGCACTCCCGAATTTAATGCCAAAGGCGAAATTACTTATATCGACGATTCGGTGTTTACCCTAGACCGCAACTTTACTTTCCCGATAGCCAATGTTAAAGAAGTGATAAGGGTACGGCATTGGTTTTATGTTTCTTGGCGGACTTTTTTTGCCGCCTCGGTGCTTTACGCTGGCGGTAGCATGATAAACAGGGGCATACACGACGAGGAACCTTTGATTGACAATACCGTGCCAATTGTAAGCGGCTCATTGATTGCCATGGGCACGGCATCCTATTTCCTGCGCTACAAGAAGTGTAAAATGGAAGACAATTGGAAATTGAAAGTGCTTGATTATGATATTTTTAAGGAGAAGGAACCTGTGACTGAGTGATAGAACCTCACAATTGTTAATATCAATTTACATTTCTGCAATTATAGTTTCCAGATCAGGTCATTAACAATAAGATCTAAAATGCCTACTTTTGCCATAATTCAATTTTATGGCTGTTCCTGATTTACTTCACAAAGCGATTCAAGGCTTTCACCTTTCTCTCGATGAAGGTCTTTGTTTATATACAAAGGCTTCTACCTCCGAACTCATGTTTGCCGCAAACCTCGTCTGCAACAAGCTGCATCCTGACAAGAAAGTTACATGGTTAATTGACCGCAATGTAAATTATACCAATGTTTGCGTTTCGGGTTGCCAGTTTTGCAACTTCTACCGGGGCGCAAACCATAAGGAGGCATACATTACTACCATTGAACAGTACAAACAAAAGATTGATGAGCTTTTTGCCCGTGGTGGCAATCAGTTGTTGTTTCAGGGTGGGATGCACCCAAAATTGGGCCTTGATTTTTATACCGGTTTGTTCCGCGAATTAAAATCGCTGTATCCAAAACTGAAACTTCATGCGCTTGGGCCACCCGAGGTAGTGCATATTTCAAATCTTGAAGGGATTAGTTATCACGAAACCTTGGTAAAACTTGTTGAAGCTGGGCTTGATAGCTTGCCGGGTGCCGGTGCCGAAATCCTTTCCGACAGGGTGCGCGGAATTATTTCGCGCAATAAATGTTCGGTTCGGCAATGGCTTGATGTGATGCGCGAAGCCCATAAGCTTAAGCTTACCACTTCCGCTACCATGATGTTTGGCCACATCGAAACTATGGAAGAACGTATTCAGCATTTGGTTTATATCCGTGAAGTTCAGGACGAAAAACCGGAAAATTCTGCCGGGTTTATTTCTTTTATACCGTGGCCTTTTCAAGGTGAAGGCACTTCGCTGCAAAAAATTCATGGTATTGCCAATTCCATTTCGGGCGAAGAATACGTGCGGTTGTTAGCCATTAGCAGGCTGATGTTGCCAAATGTGCCTAATATACAGGCTTCGTGGCTTACAGTTGGCAAGGATACGGCACAACTTTGCCTTCATGCAGGGGCCAATGATTTTGGCTCGATAATGATTGAGGAAAATGTGGTTAGTGTGGCCGGTGCGAATTATAAATTTGATGAAGTTGGAATTCAGCGCGCAATCAGGGAAGCAGGGTTTGTGCCACAACTCAGGAACCAGCAATTCCAGCTGCTGTCATATCCTCGATTCGAGTAAAATATTTACTTGTTGCATCACAATTTGTGTTGCACCGCATCCTTTGGCAACAAAGTTTTTGCAAATAATGGAAGTTTGCAACAGTTTGTTACTATCTGTCAGCAATTCATCTACTTTATTGACCAAATCATCCGGTTTGCGTATTTCAAATGCGCCATTCAGTTCCACAAGGTCTTTGGCTTCTTTGAATTTACTATAGTTTGGGCCCAAAAACACTGGTAAACCAAATGCTGCCGGTTCGAGAATGTTGTGGATACCTACTCCAAAACCGCCTCCTATATAGGCCAAATCCCCATATTGATACAATTGCGACAACATTCCAACAGAATCAATAATCAGGATCTCAGCATTTTTAACTTCTTCGGCATTTGTTTTCGAAAACTGTACAGCTTTTCCCCCTGATTTTTGCATGAGCAAATTTATATGCTCATGATTTATCTCATGTGGGGCAATAATCAGCCGTAGCTTTTGCTTGTTTTCAGCAATTAGTTTAAAAATCAGTTTTTCGTCGGCAGGCCAAGTGCTACCTGCAACCAAAACTTTGTGGCCTTTTGCAAATTCTCTGGCAATAGGGATTGCAGCCACATGTTCGGCTCCTGCAATAACCCTATCAAAACGGGTGTCGCCGCTCACTATAACATTCTCGATGCCGATAAACTGAAGAAGTTCTTTTGATTCGTCGTCCTGAACAAAAATGCAGCTCAGCCCCTGAAGGATTTTTCGGGGCCATTCGCCATAGCCTTTAAAAAAATGTTGGTCGGGCCTAAAAATGGCCGAAACCAGAACAAGCGGTATCCTTTTAGATTGCAGATAGCTAAGGAAATTAAACCAAAACTCATATTTTACATAAAAAACAATATCCGGTTTTACGGTTTCCACAAACCTGCGCACATTTGATGGTGTATCGAGCGGCAAATAGAGGATCATATCAGCACCTGCATATCCTTGCCTAACCTCGTAACCCGATGGGCTATAAAAGGTTAACAATAATAAATAGTTGGGATGCTGTTGCTTGAATGCTTCAATTATGGGCCGGCCTTGCTCAAATTCGCCCAAGGAAGCGCAATGGAACCAGGCAAGTTTCCGGTTAGGTTCGTTAAATGGGGCTGAAGTAAAAACCTTGTCGAGGACAGTAAAATACTGTTTCCGGCCTTTTACCCAACTGGCAGCTTTTTTATTAAAAAATGAAGCCAAACGGATTGTAAGCCCAAGGCAGAAAATTATGAAGGAGTAGATTTGCTGCATGGGTGGTGTTGGTTAGTTGTGCGATGTACGATGTGGGATGTGAGAACCAACCGAATCCTAATAATAGTAAAAACTTTGTTTTGTTTTTTTGTAAAGTGGCAAATGCCAGCCAACTTTAACGCTGCTCAGCAGGTCTATTCGTTTTTCCTCTGGCCTTACCATATCATTAAAATAATAAGCCCTTCGCGAAAATGTGAACGCTTGCACAAATTCAAGCCCAGCATAGAAATTAAGTTTTCGGGAGTTCCCTAAATGCTGATAACCAATAAACTGCGAAATAGCCGGTCCATTGCAAAGATGGTCGTATCCCTTGGAGTAATCGCCTTTAAGTTGAGGTGCTGTGTTGTTTGGGACATCAATCCGGATTTTATGCTGCATCATCCCAGCCCCAAATTGGAGCAGCAAACCAGAGTTTGGGTTTGGTCCAATTACAGGCAACAACTTACCGGCTTTTGCCCAAAGTGTAAATCCCCTTTGGGTAAGCATAACATTGGCAAACACCCCGCTTTCGTCAATTAAATAACCATCCGATGTTAATATGCCCGACAATAAATCGGCCTGGTTTTTTACCCCATCGCGAAAAATAAAATTGCCCTCAAAACTATAACTCCAACCATTTTGTGCTTTATGCATAAACCCAATGCCAATTTGGTTCGAGAAACCAAACCTTTCGTCCAAATCGCCTCCAGGCATACCATAACCGTACGATGCATATATCATGCTGATGTTCAATGCCGAATCCTTAACACTTACTTGTGCTTTTGCAAGCCCGGTAAATAAAAACGATGAGATTAGAGCAAAGAAAAGGGCCAGGAAATGTTTCATTTTACAATTTGGGTTAACGCTGCAAAGATACAAATCGAATGATGGTAAATACAGAATGTGGTTTAAAGTGGCTGACAATTTTTGCTCAACATTTTATTTTACGCTCAATTATATGTTTTCAATAAATATCTTTGCAGCAAATGGATAAATACAGCAACAGATTATGCGTAAAATATCAATGGTTGATTTGAAATCACAGTATGAAAAAATCAAGCCTGAAATAGATAATGCTATAAGCGAGGTGGTTAACTCTACTGCTTTTATAAATGGGGCAGCCGTAAAGGAGTTTCAAACTTCCTTAGAAAACTATTTGAATGTGAAGCATGTAATTCCTTGTGCAAATGGCACCGATGCGTTGCAAATAAGCATGATGGCACTTGGATTGAAACCCGGCGATGAGGTTATTGCACCTTCGTTTACTTTTATAGCAACAGCCGAAGTAATTGCTTTACTGGGGCTTACACCTGTTTTGGTTGATGTTGACCCTGAAACATTTAATATAAGCCCCAACTCAATAGTTAAAGCAATTACCCCAAAAACCAAAGCCATTGTACCTGTACATCTTTTTGGCCAAACCGCCGATATGGATGCCATTATGGGAATAGCGAAAAAAAATAACCTTTTTGTTATCGAAGATGCTTGCCAATCCATAGGATCCGAATACCTGCAAGCCGATGGGAATTGGAGAAAATCGGGAACGATGGCAGATGTTGGCTGCACTTCGTTTTTCCCTTCAAAAAACTTGGGCTGTTTTGGCGATGGTGGCGCAATTTTTACCAACAACGATGCATTGGCGGCAAAAATCAGGGTTATAGTAAACCACGGAATGACAGTGCGTTATTATCACGACGAAGTTGGTGTTAACAGCCGTTTGGATAGCATTCAGGCAGCAGTACTCAAGGTGAAACTGAAATATCTCGACAGTTACACACAAGCAAGGCAACAACTTGCTAATGCTTACAATTCTGCATTTGCGGCACATCCTGAAATTATTATACCAATAAAATCCAACAAATCAACGCATGTTTTTCACCAATATACTTTGCAGGTAAAAGGGGGTAAAAGGAACCATTTGCAGGATTATCTGGCATCGAAACAAATTCCGGCCATGATATATTACCCTGTTCCTATTCATTTGCAAAAAGCGTATTTGAATCCACGTTACAAGCAAGGCGACTTTCCAGTAACTGAGCAGCTTATTAACACTGTTATTTCGCTTCCTATGCATACCGAAATGGACGATGTACAGCTTGCTTATATAACTTCAAGTGTTTTGAGGTTTTTTGAAAAGAAGTGAAGTAAAGCCAAAGCGAAAAATGATTTTTTATTAATTGGAGCAACAAAAAAATCATAGAACAATTGAAAATTTGAACGCGAAGCATCGAACAATTGAACAATCGAACAATTGAACAATCGAGCAATTGAAGAATCGAACAATTGAACATTTGAACAAGCTCCGATAACCTCTTCCAACGAAAAAGCCCTGAAAGGGCTTAATTTTAATAACCGTGGGTGAAACCCATGGAAAAACAAGAAGAGAAAGAACAGCCCTGAAAGAGCTGAATTTCAACTCACTAATTATTCAACCCTTTCAGGGCTGAGTTTACAGTGTGGTTTTTGCCCACCGGTTTCACCGGTGGTTATTAAGGTTTCACCCTTTCAGGGTGACCAAACTTCTTTTCGGGGTGGACTCAACAAACGAACATTTGAACAAGCGAACGCGAAGCATTGAACCTTTGAACGGTGAAGCCAATTGAACAATTGAACAATTGAACAATCGAACATTTGAACATTTGAACAATTGAACAATTGAACGGCGAAGCTAATTGAACCTTTGAACGGCGAAGCTAATTGAACCTTTGAACGTCGAAGCCAAATTAACATTTGAACGGCGAAGCCAATAGAAACCTTGAACGGCGAAGCCAATTGAACCTTTAAACGGCGAAGCCAATTGAACCTTGAACGGCGAAGCCAATTGAACCTTTTAACCTTCGATCATTGTTTAAAAAGTGGATCTCATTGCTTCGACCGGATCGAGGCGTGAAGCGGACCACGCGGGGAACAAGCCCGAAAATAAACCGATAAAGGCAGAAACCGACATCCCGATAATGATGTTCTTTAGGCTCAGTATCAGTTCCATCCCTGCAAATTGAGTAACCAAAACGGTTCCAATATAAATTATAAGCAAGCCAAACAAACCGCCTAACATAGACAGGAATACGGCTTCGAAAAGGAATTGCTGCAAAATAAAGGCATTTCGTGCACCAAGCGATTTTTGTATCCCGATTTGTGCAGTCCGTTCTTTTACCGAAACAAACATGATGTTGGCAATTCCAAAACCGCCAACCAACAACGAAAACCCGCCGATTATCCAGCCCACAATGGCCACAACGGCAAACAATTGATCGAAACCTTGAGTTATAATGCTGGTTTCGTTTATTGCAAAATTATCTTTTGAGGCTGGCTTCAACTTCCTCACCGACCGCATGATCCCCGTCATTTCGTCGCGCAATGCTTCATTGGAAACACCTTTTTTACCTTTCACCATAATAGACGAACCAATATTTCTGTTATTAAGGTCAATAAAGCTTCGGGCAAAATTTACTGGCATCATCACCCAGTCGTCATTCGATTTGCCAAAAGTATTGTCGCCTTCTTTCTTAAAAACCCCAATTATCTGCACTTTTCGTCCAAAAACCAGCAAATCTTTTCCAATGGGATCGCCATCGCCTAACAATTCGGTAATTATTTTATTGCCAACAATGCCAACGGGGCTTCCACTCTGCGATTCGGCTAGCGAAAAATACCGGCCAGCCTGAAGGTTTATGGTTTCCACTTTATCGTATTCATGCGAAGCCCCAATTACTGATGCCCCTTCGTAGGTTAACCCACCTTGTTTTACATTACGGTTAGTGGCAACATAATAGGCAACCGCATCCGACAAATTGCTGCGCTTCTGTATTTCTTCCATTTCCTGCAAGCGGGTTTCGGGGCGCTTCATATATTCCCACCAGGCATAATTGGCATCGCCCATCGCCCAAGGCCATTTTTGGATAAAAAGCACATTGCTTCCCAATTCTTCAATGTTTTGGCGCAATTTATTCTCAATGCTATCAAAAACGGTAAGCACCGAGATTACGGAAAATATACCGATTGTTATGCCAAGCAGCGACAAAAAGGTCCGGACTTTATTGGCAACAATCGCCCGCATGGCAAAAGCAAACGATTCACTTATTAACCTAAGGTATATCATGACATTTATTGATTTTGGTTAAAAATCCTGTTAGGATTAGAGCTAAGTTACTGATAATTCGCACTTAAAAAACCAGAACTACCTGATGTAAAATTACACACATTTTCGATGTTAAAAACCAAACAATAACTTATTTGAATATTATATGCCAAATTTAAGGTTTTATATCAAACGTGCAGTAAAAATCAACAATTTTGCAAACTCAAATTAAACTGTAAAAACAATCTGTATGAATACTGTAAAGCCCATTAAATCAGCACTTATTTCGGTGTATCACAAACACAATGTTGATATTATCGTACGCAAATTAGCTGATTTAGGAATAAAAATATACTCAACAGGCGGCACCTTCGACTATATTCAAAGTTTAGGCATTGAGGCAACTACCATCGAAAGCATAACTTCATATCCTTCCATTTTTGCCGGACGGGTTAAAACGCTCCATCCCAAAATTTTTGGCGGAATCCTTTACAGGCGCGATGAAGCGGATGATGTTGATCAGGCTGCCAAATACGAAATCCCGGCAATAGACCTAGTAATTGTGGATTTGTATCCCTTTGAAGATACTGTTTCGTCAGGTGCTGCTGAAGAAGATATTGTCGAAAAAATTGATATTGGTGGTATTTCGTTGATTCGGGCTGCGGCAAAAAACTACAACGATGTAATAATTATTCCTTCTTCGGGGCAATACCCCGAACTGATTAAACTGCTTGATGAGAAAAACGGATCGAGCGATTTGAATGACAGGTATTATTTTGCTGCACAAGCATTTAATGTTTCATCGCATTACGATACTGCCATTTTCAATTATTTCAATCAAAAAACCGGCATCAAATCATTTAAACAAAGCATAAATAAAAGCGAAATTTTACGCTATGGCGAAAACCCACATCAAGAAGGTGTTTTTTATGGCGACCTGAACAAATTGTACGACCAATTGAACGGCAAGGCCATTTCGTACAACAATTTGGTTGATTTGGAAGCCGCTTTGGCATTGATCAACGAATTTAAAAGCCCCACGATAGCAATCATAAAACACACCAACGCATGCGGGGTTGCCAGTAGGCCAACCTTGAAACAGGCTTGGGGTGCAGCACTCGAAGGCGATCCAGTTTCGGCATTTGGCGGCGTGGTTGCAGCCAACCGCATAGTTGATTTGGAAACCGCCAAAGAGGCAAATAAATTGTTCTTCGAAATAATAATTGCACCCGGTTTTGAAAATAATGCACTCGAACTCCTGAAATCAAAGAAAAATAGAATAATTTTGCAGATTAAACCAGTTGATTTTCAGGCAAAACAATTTAAGTCGGTACTTAACGGGGTTATTGAACAGAAAAAAGATACCCATACCGAACACATTGACGACCTGCAAACTGTTACCAGAACCCAGCCTGATGAACAAATGGTGAAAGATTTGCTTTTTGCCAATATACTTGTTAAGCACCTGAAAAGCAATGCTATTGTACTTGCTAAAAACGAACAGCTTTTGGGGGCAGGCTGCGGAATGACTTCGAGGGTTGATGCTTTGAAACATGCAATTGCAAAAGCCTCGCAGTTTGGTCTCGATTTGCACGGTTCGGTCATGGCATCCGATGCTTTTTTCCCTTTTGCCGACTCGGTCGAGCTGGCTCATAACGAAGGTGTAACAGCAGTGATTCAGCCGGGAGGCTCTGTGCGGGATGAAGATTCAATTGATTTTTGCAATCAGCATGGGTTGTCAATGGTTTTCACAGGGGTGAGGCATTTTAAGCATTGAGGATTTTTGTTTTAAAAAAATGAGGGGAGACAAGGTGATGGGCGACAAGGTGAAAAGAGATAATGAGATATTGAAATTCGATGCTTTTTATCTGAAGGGATTTTGATAAAAATTAGATTAACAGAACATTAAAATAAGGAAGAATACACACACATGGGACTATTTTCATTTCTTACCAAAGAAATCGCGATGGATCTTGGCACTGCCAACACCATCATAATATATAATGACAAGGTAGTTGTTGACGAACCATCCATTATAGCTATTGAACGCAATACAGGTAAAGTGCTTGCAGTAGGTAAACGTGCCCAAATGATGCACGGCAAAACGCACGAAAACATTAAAACTATCCGCCCTCTTCGCGATGGCGTAATTGCCGATTTCCAGTCGGCTGAATATATGATCCGCGAGTTCATTAAAATGACCGGACCAAACCGCAGCCTTTTCCCACCCGCACTCCGTATGGTTATCTGTATCCCTTCGGGTATTACCGAAGTGGAAGAACGGGCCGTTAAAGATTCTGCCGAACAAGCTGGCGCAAAAGAAGTCAGGCTCATTCACGAACCTATGGCAGCTGCTATCGGGATCGGGATCGATGTTCTTGAACCAGTTGGAAACATGGTAATTGACATCGGCGGTGGAACCAGCGAAATTGCTGTTATTGCCCTTGGAGGTATTGTCAACAACAAATCCATCCGTATTGCCGGTGATGATTTTAACGCTGATATTGAGGAATATATGCGTAAGCAGCACAATATAAACATTGGCGAGCGTACTTCGGAGCTTATCAAAATTGAAGTTGGGGCAGCCCTTACCGAAATTGATAACCCACCACCCGATTATGCCGTACATGGACGCGACATGCTTACGGGAATTCCCAAAGAAGTGTATGTAAATTATGCTGAGATTGCTCATGCGTTGGATAAATCCATTTCTAAAATTGAAGCCGCTGTACTGAACGCACTTGAAATGACACCACCCGAGCTTGCTGCCGATATTTTTAAAACAGGTATTTATTTGGCCGGTGGAGGCTCGCTGTTGCGTGGCCTCGACAAACGAATCCACATGAAAACAAAGTTGCCTGTGCATGTTGCCGATGATCCTTTGCATGCCGTTGCCCGTGGTACAGGTATAGCCTTGAAGAATTTCGATAAGTTTACTTTCTTGATAAAATAAAAAGTGCCCAGTGCAGGGTTCCTAGTGCCACTGTTTCTCGGCTCTTGGCACCCGGCACCCGGCACCCGGCGTCCGGAACTACAACTCTTTAACCAACACCCGATCAGCAAACAGATACCATAACCAATTATGCGCAATATCCTGGTTTTTCTTATCCGGTATCACTTTCTGTTGTTGTTCGTGCTGCTCGAAATTTTCTCGATTACCTTGTTGGTAAATTCAACGTATTACCAAAGTTCAGCTATTTTAAAAGCAGGAAGCCGGGTTACGGGCAATTTCTACAATAGTGTTAGCAATGCCACCGATTATCTGAAACTCAAGACAATAAATCAGGATCTGGCCCGCGAGAATGCGTTGTTACGACAAATGAAAGGGGTTTCGTTCCTGAAAAATGATACCAATAGTTTCTGGGTTAACGATACCTTGTACAAGCAGCAATACAGGTATATTGTTGCCGAAGTGGTACTTAATACTGTGGGCAAGCGCAACAATTATATTATGCTCGACAAAGGTAGCCGCAGCGGAATTCAAAAGGATATGGCTGTGATTACTTCCAACGGAATTGTTGGAACAGTTGTTAATGTATCCGAAAATTTTTGTTGGGTAATGAGTTTGTTGAACAAGCATACCCGTATTAGTGGGCGAATAATCAAAAACAATCAGATGGGGACAGTTGTCTGGAATGGGGTTAACCATCTTTATGGTACCCTTACCGACATTCCCGCCCACGTTAAAATTGCAAAAGGCGATACCATACAAAGCAGTGGCTATTCCTACATTTTCCCGGCAGGGCTAATGATTGGTACTATCACGGATTTCAGGGTGGAGCAAGGCGATCATTTTTACACCATTCCTTTTAAATTCAGTGTCGATTTTAACGCCTTACAATATGTGTATGTAGTAAACAACCTGATGAAAGTAGAACAGGATTCGCTCAAAAAAGTCACAGAAGGGATAAAAGATGAATAGGCTGGTATTCAATAACATTGTGCGGTTTTTTGTTTTGATCCTGATTCAGGTGCTAATTATGAATAAGATCAATTTCTATGGTTTCCTTAATCCATATATCTATGTCTTGTTTATTCTGCTGCTGCCTTTCGAAACTCCGGGCTGGCTTTTGTTGTTGCTATCGTTTGCAACCGGATTAACCGTTGATATTTTTAGCGGCACTTTAGGCTTGCATGCGTCAAGTGCCGTATTTGTTGGGTTCGCAAGGCCTTTGATAATAAAATTTATTGGCGAAAAGCCCGAGTACGACATCACCACACAGCCGAAACTTGAGCAAATGGGGTTTAAATGGTTTGTTGCCTACGCCTTATTGATGGTTTTCACCCACCACTTTTTCCTCAATATGCTCGATGTTTTCAGCTTCAACGAGTTCTGGCAAACCCTGCTGCGTATTGTTGTAAGCACACTGTTCACCTTTCTTTTTATATTGCTGTTCGAATACATTTTTACTTCAAGGAAGGATAAAAAATAGATTGAGACATTTTTACCTCGCAGTTTAAAAGCCTTCAATTAAAGCAAAACAATCAACTCAAATCAATAAACACTAACCCCAAAACACCACATTATGAAACGATTACTCTCTGGAGGTATAATTTTAGCTGTACTTTTTTCAGTCATCTCTTGCAACAAAAAGGCAACTGATGGGTATTCCATCGAAGGCAGCATTTCGGGTGCCGACACAACCTGGGTATTGCTGAAAAAGCGCGAAGAAGGGAAAATGATAACAGCCGATTCGGTTCAAGTGAAAGACGGTAAATTTTCGTTTACCGGAAAAGTTGAAATGCCCGAGGTTTATTACCTGAAACTTAAAGATATGGATGGTGCATTACCATTCTTTATCGAAAATTCGGCAATCACCATTAAAGCGTATGCCGACAGTCTCGACAAATCAGTTGTCAGTGGTTCCGTTTCAAACGATACCTACGTCGGTTTTCAGAAAGACGAAATGGTCTATAACCTTAAAATGGAAGAACTTTATGGAAAATACATGGAGGCCAAAGAGGCTAATGATACAGTAGCTGTTAAAGGCATTGAAACAGCTTATGATTCCGTTCAAAAGGCCCAATCGGATTTTACAAAGGATTTTATCCTTAAAAATGGCAAAAGTGTTGTTGCGGCTTACCTTGCAATAAGCAATGCGTATGCTTATTCTCTCGAAGAGTTGAAATCCATCAACAAGGCTATGGATCCATCTATCGCTAATTCAAATTATGTGAAAGAGTTGGCCGAACGCGAAGTTATTCTTGGAAAAGTTGAACCAGGCCAAATGGCACCTGATTTCTCAATGAACGATACAACCGGAAAGCCAATCAGCCTTAGCAGTTTGAAAGGGAAAGTGGTCCTTGTTGATTTCTGGGCATCGTGGTGTGGCCCTTGCCGCGCCGAAAACCCAAATGTGGTTGCTGCCTTCAAGAAATATAACAGCAAAGGGTTTACTGTATTTGGAGTATCCCTCGACGATAATAAAGAAAAATGGATGGCAGCCATTGCAAAAGATGGCCTTACCTGGACACATGTTAGCGATCTTGAGCATTGGAAAAACGCCGCAGCAAAGCAATATGGGGTTATGTCGATTCCCGCCAATTTCCTTTTGGATACTGAAGGGAAAATAATTGCAAGCAACCTTAGAGGTGAAGACTTGATGAAAAAACTTGAAGAAGTTGTTGGGAAATAAATCCCGCATAAGTATTGTAAAAAAGCCCGGTTTCCAAAAGGATCCGGGCTTTTTGATTGGAATGTTTACCTACTTGCATATTTGGATTCCAAAAAAAAACAGGGACTCAAATCGAATCCCTGTTTTTTGTTTTGGTTTCCTTATTTTTTCCAAACCGGTAGGCGACCTGGAGTAGCGGGCGCACCAAGCTTCTCGACCTCTATTTCGAGGTTTTTCATATCTGTTTCACCAATTTGTTTAATCTGTTCGTAAACAGGTGGGAATTCAGCCATGAGTATGCTGTACGAATCTTTTTGCATTTGTGTTGGTGCCCCGGTTGAACCCCAATGTGCCCAGGCCATTTTATACAAGCGATTATAAAGCGTAACAGGTGCAGGTGGGTTTTCCTCGTCGCTTGGCTTGTTGCTTACATTGTTGAATTTCAGTTTTATATCCTCCAATTGTTTTGAAACTGAGGCAATGCGGTTGCGCAAATCGGTGTTTGCGCCCGGTACGGCGTTTAGTGCTGCTGCAAGTGCATACGAGCGTCTGAGCAAGTCCTCGGCATATTCATCGGTGCCCGACATCACGCGGGTTAGTTCAGCCACTTTCTTTTGAAATTCGAAATTAGCAGCTTTGTCAACAGCAGGTAAAGTTGCATTGTTGAGGGTTTTTGCATTAAACTCAACTGGACCAGCAAGCTGTTTTACCGAATCGTGAAGGGTAAGCGTGAGGCTAACTTTGTATTTGCCTGGCATAACCGGAATACCACTTCCCGAAGCGGCAAACGGATCGTATTTATCCTTGCCATCAACAGGCGAAAAATCGCGGTAACGCAAATCCCAGTTTATGCGGTTTATGCCCGATGAAGGTGCTTTGTTAATGCGGCAAACCTCGTTCCCGGTTTCATCGGTAATTGTAAATGTCAGGTAAGCAGGCACTTCTTCACGTTCGGCGCGTAATTCTGCCGGGCTTGGTTGTGGTATGCGTTCACCTTTTTCGAATAATTTAGATTCCTTTTCCTGACGGATATCCTTCAAGGTTTTTGGTACATCTTTGAGGTAATAGGTAAAAACTGCTCCAAAATCTGGGTTTTTAGCCACAAAATAAGTTGAACCTTGGCCGTACTTTGTATCGGAAGTGATATACATCAAAGCATCCTTTATAGGGAAAATATGGGCATCTTTTTCAAGCAGTTCCTTGGTTGTAGTACGCAAAGGCGAATAGTCGTCCATTATGTAGAAACCACGGCCAAATGTTGCAAGTGCAAGATCGCTTTCGCGTTTCTGTATAGTAATATCGCGAACTGGTATGGAAGGCATCCCATTGGATAGTTTTACCCATATTTTGCCTCCATCGTTACTGAAATAGAAACTAAATTCGGTTCCAACAAAAAGCAAATCGGGATTGATAAAATCTTGTTGTATGCTGTGTACGGTTTCATCCTTTGGAAGGTTGGCTGCAATTGAATTCCAGGTGCGGCCCTTATCTGTACTTTTAAAAATATAAGGTTTGAAATCGTCGCGCAGTATATTGTCGAAAGCAGCAAAAACCACATTTTCGTCAAAACGCGAAGCCATCAAATCACTTACATACGTATTCTCAGGAACTCCTGTGAACTTATCCGTTTTCGACCAGCTTTTTCCGGCATCTTCCGAAACCTGTATCACACCATCATCAGTACCAACATACAAAAGGTTTTCCTTAACTGGCGATTCGTCCATTGAAACTATTGTGCCATAAAGCGAAGTAGAAATGTCCTTTACAACTGCATCATAACTCCAGTATTTGCCCATTACAGGCCAGGTATTCCGGTCAATTTGCGCAGTGAGATCATCGCTTATTACCTGCCAGGTGTTGCCACGATCATCGCTACGGAATACTTTGTTGGCAGCGCAATACAAACGTGTTGGCGAATGTGGGCTTAAAATCAAAGGCGTGTTCCAATTCCATCGATAAGTCAGCTCGTCTTTACGCGGCTCAGGCCTGATGTCAATGGCTTCCTGACTTTTACGGTCGTAACGCACCATGCCGCCATATTGCGATTCGGAATAAACTATATTGGGATCCATCGGATCAATCTGCGACCAGAAACCATCGCCTCCACAAGTTACAAACCAATCGTCGCTAACAACACCTGAACCACTAATGTTTCGCGATGGCCCACCAAAACTGTTATTGTCCTGTGTGCCGCCATAAACATAATAGAAAGGTTCCGAGTTATCAACCTGAACCCTGTATAATTGAGTAACAGGTAGGTTCGATTTGAACACATATTCTTTCCCTCCATCGAACGACTCATAAATTCCACCATCGCCACCGATAAGCAAATGTTTGGTGTCGGTTGGGTCAATCCATAATGCGTGGTCGTCAACATGGCGTTTGTTATTGCCAACCGACTTCCATGTTTTTCCGCCATCCAGAGTAAACTGGGAAACAGTTTCTACTGAAAATATTTTATCAACATCCTTTGGGTCGCAGAAAATCTCGTTGTAATACTGTCCCTGCGCGAAATGGTCGCTCATTTTCGACCAGGTTGCACCACGGTTTGTGCTTCGGTAAAAACCACCCGATTCATTTCCGGCTTCGATAATCGCAAAAATATAATCGGGGTTAACCGGTGAAATGGCCATTCCAATCCCACCCATATCGCCACCAGGCAAGCCGCTTTTTAACTTATCCCAGGTTTCGCCTGCATTGGTTGATTTATAAATTGCGGTTTCGGGTCCTCCACCAATTTTTGTAAAAACATGCCTTCGCCGTTGTTCGCTACTGGCATACAAAACGTTGCTGTCGCGGGGATCCATAAGGATATTGTTTACGCCGGTATTTTCACTAATTTCCAGCACTTTCTTCCAGTTTTTCCCGCCATCAGTGGTTTTATAGAGTCCACGATCGCCACCAGGAGCCCAAACCGAACCTTCGGCTGCCACATAAACTATATCGCTATTTTTAGGGTCAATCACAATTTTACCAATATGCTGCGAATTTTTCAGCCCCATATTTTTCCAGGATTTGCCGCCATCGTTGCTTTTATAAACCCCATCGCCATAACCCAAGGCGCGCTGATGGTTGTTTTCGCCGGTCCCAACCCACACAACATTTGTATTATTTGGATCAATTATAACCACACCA
>CAJAXK010000117.1 GCA_903946925.1 uncultured Bacteroidales bacterium
CCAATCATGGCTATTTCATGCGTTATTATTTGTTTTTTAGGGGTCGCATGGAATACGCCAGATTGATTATAATATCATCTTCGGTTGGTGGTTTATTCCAATCATGGCTATTTCATCTGTTTATTTTTTAATTTTTTACGGGTCAGATGGAAGACGCAATGAGAATGATCTTTTCGGTTGGTGTACAAATTTTCTGCTCATGGCTATTTCATGGTTGATTATCCTTTCTACGCCAAAAAGTATAGAATAGCCCTAAGGACAAATCAATACGCGAGAGGTTTTGGTAGTCCTGCTCTTCCAGTTTTACTTGCGAACCATTATCCTGAGTGTATTCCTTCAAAAAAGCCCGTATATAAGTGCCCTGCAATCCAAGGTTGACGTTAGGGAATATTTGGTAACCCACACTTAACGAAGTGGACAATCCGGGTGAAGAACCTTTAATTGTTGCAGAATCAATTGATGATTGGCCAATGTTCCGATAGAAAAGCCATGATGAGCCAATGCTGCCGATAATTGATATTTTATTGTTAAGCAAGGGCACTTTGCCGTACACCAAGGGAGCAACAGTATGCATCCTCATATTACTCGATACATTGATATACAATGTATTGGTAAGGAATTGAATAGCCATACTATCAACCGCAAGTTTGGTGTTAAACCGGCTGTATTTGGCACCTACACCAAAATAGGAGTTGATGAAATATTGGGTCTCGAAACCGGAAGCCCAGCCGGAACGCAATTTATTGAAAAAATCCTGTATTTCAGGAACAAGGCTGTCGGGGGCTTTCTCCAACAGCAAACTTGGACCAAACGAAACACCTATCCATAACCTATTATCTGTTGTAGCTTTAATATTGTTGCCCGAAAACTGTCCATTTGTTTTGGGACAAAGTGCCATCAACAGAATAAAAAGGAATAAAGTAATCCGCATTTTGTTTGATATAGCTTCCTGAAAAATATTATTTGCTTTTGTCTGGTGGTGTTGGTATAGCAGGTTGTTCTTTGTAGTTTTTCAATTCGCCAAGTATCACTTCGATAGCTTTATTTAACTGATCGTCAATACCTTCGTATTCCCTCGATGGATCGTTGTCTATTTCGATATCAGGTTCTACGCCAATGCCTTCGATTATCCATTTGCTTTCGTCGGCCGAATAGCTTGCAAATTCAGGTTTGCGAAGGTCGGCACCATCAACAAATGGTAAGGATCCCCTAATCCCAACTACGCCGCCCCAACTGCGCTTGCCAATAACTTTGCCAAGTTGATGTTTTTTAAATCCATAAGGGAAAAGGTCGCCATCGGAAGCAGAATAATTATCAATAAGCAATACTTTTGGCCCAAGCATCATTTTTGTAGGTGTATGGCCGATAGTTTCAACATTCCGAGCCATGTTGCTCCTCGAAATTTCGCGGCTTAAACGTTCGATAATCATTGGGGAGACATTGCCGCCACCGTTACCACGATCGTCAATAATCAGTGCCTTTTTCGACAACTGTGGGTAGAAATATTTAACAAACTCATTTAATCCTTCAACCCCCATATCGGGGATGTGTATGTAGCCAACCTGGCCATTGGTAGCTTTGTCAACTTTAAGAATGTTGTTTTGAACCCATGTATAATAATAAAGATGTGATTCGTCACTTATAGGCACCACCAAAACTTTGCGTCCGCCTTCGGCAGGTGCCGAATTTAATGTGAGTTCAACATTTTTGCCAGCTTTGTTGATCAAGGCCGTGTAAATATCAGCCATATCTTTGGTTGATTTTCCATTTACCGAGGTGATAAAATCGCCTTTGGTTGCACCAACTCCAACTTCGGTAAGAGGCGAACGCAATTCCTGGCTCCAATTGGCACCAAGCAGAAGGCTATCAATACGGAAATAGCCCGAAACATCTTTGCTTAACCTTGCGCCCAACAACCCGAGGTTTATTTTATCAATTGGTTTGCGCTCGCCGCCGCCAATGTATGCATGGCCAACACTAAGCTCGGCAATCATTTCGCCAATTAAATAGGTAAGGTCGTTGCGGTTGTTTACCGATGGGAGCATAACGGCATATTTATCGTGCATCGCTTTCCAATCAACGCCATGCATATTGGGAACATAGAAAAAATCGCGCATCTGCCGCCAAGCCTCATCGTATATTTGTTTCCATTCCTGTTTGTTGTCAACAAGGATTTTGAGGTCGGATAAATCCACGAATTTTTCGGTACTGATTTTTGATGAAGGCAAGTCGATTATTGCAAATTTGTTGCGTTGCCTGACAAGCATTTTTTTGCCATCGGCGGTGATGTCGAAGGCATAATCAGGACCAAGCTCAGTCTCCTTCTTTTGTTTTAGGTCGTAAACCTTGGCCCACATGCCTTTATCGTTGGCTGTGTTGTAATAGATTTTGTCTTCCACCGACCATAAATTCCAGTAATTACCAGCTTCTACAGGTATTTCGAGAATACGTTGCTGAATTCCTTCAATATCAATTTTTGTTGGTTTAGTTTCGGGTTCATCCGTTTTTTCATCTTTCCCCGCTTTGCCGCCTTTTTTATTTTTTTCGTCTTTTGCTTCCTTTGCATCTTTTGGCTTGTCGGTTTCTTCTACTTTAACTTCATCGTTCGAGGGCGCAAATGGCGAAGGTGTATCCTTGGCAAGCGTTACCATATAGAGTTTGGTCATGTTCTCATAAGCGAAATTCCATTCCACGTTACTGTATATTGGCTCGAAAGTGCGTTCGGATGCAAAAAACAGGTATTTTCCATTACGCGAAAATGTGGGTTGGCTCGATGAAAACCATTGATCGGTAACCTCGTGTTTGGTTCCATCGGCAGTATTGAAAAGCATGATTTGTTGCATACCTCTTTCGACAGGGCGGCTGTATGCAATCCATTTGCTATCTGGTGACCAATTGAAATCGCCAAATTCCCAAACCTTTGATTTTTCGACAAGAGTGACAACTTTTGTTTCAATATCTATATATTGCAGCCTGAGCATTTTATCATTCCAGATAATTTTCTTGCTGTCGGGCGACCAATGGATGGTAAATTTGTAAGTGTCGCCATCCGTTGTAAGTTGAACTGGCGGTGAGCTGCCATCCTGTTTTGCAATATAAATTTCGTATTCGCCACTTGCATCGCTCAAATAAGCAACCCATTTGCCATCGGGCGACCAAAACGCTTCCCTGTCGTGTGAATTGCTGCTTGCTGTAAGGTTGCGGGTTATGCCTTCTTTAACTGGAACCGTAAATATGTCGCCCCGGCCAGCAACAACAAGCCTATTGCCATCGGGCGAAGGGTTTACCGAACCCAGGAAACGGGTAGCATCTTTAAGCTGGTTGCGCGATGTATTAAAGTCATCAGCAATTTGAACTGATATCTTTGTTGAAACCTGTGTTTTTATATCGAAAACATAAATAAACCCACCATTTTCGTACACAATCCGGTTATCGCCCACCGACGGGAATTTAATATCGTACTCGGTATAGTTTGTGATTTTTCGGGTTAGGTTCGTTTTCAGGTTGAAACAAAAAAGGTTCATGGTACGGTCGCGGTCGGAGCAGAAATAAATTTCGTCGCCAAACCACATCGGAAAAATATCCTGTGCTATGTTGCCTGTAATATTCCGGGTAGTTTTCGCATCAAAATTATGTACCCAAATATCATCGGCCATGCCACCTTTATAATACTTCCAGGTGCGGAATTCGCGAAAAACCCTGTTGTAAGCCAATTGTTTGCCATCAGCCGAATACGAACAAAACCCGCCTGCCGGAAGTGGCAGTTCCTGCGACATGCCTCCCAAAACTGGAACCAGGAATAATTGCCCAATAAAATCGTTGAAAGTCTGCTTTCGCGACCTATAAATTATATTTTTACCATCGGGAGTCCACCCGAGTACTACATTGTTTGGCCCCATACGGTCGCTGATATCGTCGCGGCCCAATGTGGCGGTGGTTGTTAGCCTTACTGGTACACCACCCTGGGCAGGTATGGTGTAAACTTCGGTGTTCCCATCATATTGGGCAGTAAAAGCTATGGTTTTGCCATCGGGCGAAAAGTGCGAAAACATTTCGTAACCTACATCGTTGGTGAGCTTGCGTGCCATACCGCCCGAAACCGGAACAGTATATAAATCACCGGCATACGAAAAAACTACGTTGTTGCCCGAAATGGAAGGGAAACGCAAAAGCCTGGCTTCGTCCTGTGCAAAGAGAAATCCGGTTAAACACAATAGGCAAGTAAGTAAGGATAATTTACTAAAAGTATGCATGATTAGGTCTGATTTTAAGGTTGATTGAAGAACAAAGATATATATTCCATTGTTTGCCTGGCTTGGAATAATAATAAAGATCTAAACTATACTTGTTCATTTATTTATCCTATCACCCTCATTGGCTGGATTAAAAATGCTAATTTCGCCACCTTGTTTCAATTTGTTCCCTCATGGATTTTCTGCTTTCGGATAGTTGGTTTTTTACCTGGGTACTATTGCCGGCATTAATATTTATTGCACGGATTTTAGATCAAAGTATTGGCACCCTCCGACTTATATTTATCTCGAAAGGGATGAAGCGGATTGCCCCTTTTCTTGGTTTTTTTGAAGTGATAATCTGGCTGCTTGCCGTCGGGCAAATTATGCAACATCTCGATAATTGGCTCTGTTACGTTGCTTACGGTGCCGGTTTTGCAATGGGGAATTTTATCGGCATAACATTGGAGGAGAAACTTTCCATTGGCACTTCCATCATAAGGGTAATTCTTTCGAGCGAATCGCCGGAGCTTATCAGTGCTTTGAAATCGCATAATTTTGGGCTTACCATACTTGATGCCGAAGGGGCAAAGGGGCCTGTAAAAATCCTTTTCTCGATTATAAGAAGGAAAGAAACCTCGCTTTTTTTGAATACATTGCATGAGTACCATCCAACCGCATTTTATACAATTGAAGATGTAAAAGAAGCAAAAGAAGGCGTTTTTAAAAATGTAGGCCAAAAATCACTTAGCCAAAGCATGGCCTCAATGTTAAAAAAAACAAAGTAAACTATTCATTCTGTTTAAATTAGCTTCATACGGGAATTAAAATTGCCATATTATCCCACCAAGCCTCAAGCGGGCGGACATTGATTTCCCAAAATCTGTTCAGGGAAGCCGTGCAACGTGGATACACAAATGTTCAATTGGCTGGATTTGATATCGAAAAACCCGATTTGATTGACATGCTTGAGGTTGAATCGTTGACAAGCGAAGAAATTTTTGCTAACCAACCAGTTGTAGAGTTTTCAAAATGCAGGTTTTGTGGGGTTTGTTCAGGTTATTGTGTTAATAAAGCGATACAATTCAATAGGTTTGTGCCATCGGTAACATTGATTGTTGCACGCTGCTGCGCTTGTGGAAATTGCCAAAAAGCCTGTAACCGCAACGGGATACAAATGAAGGAAAAATATGTTGGAAAAATTGTGCAGGGCAATTTAGTCCAACATCATCTAATCGCCGGGGAATTGGATCCGGAATCCGAATTTCAGGTTCCGCTTATAAAAGCTTTGCTCGAAAGGCTAAGCCCTGAATCAATTTGTATTTGCGATTTTGGCCCAGGAACAGATTTGCCGGTTAGCCTTGCACTCGAACAAATGGATGTTGCCATTTTTGTTTTGCAAAACACACCTGATTGGGAACAACATTTAAAAGCCATGATAACATTAACCGAAAAGTGCAATATCCTTAGCGGATTGGTTATCAATAAATCGGAGGAAAATTCAAGCTTTTCCGTTGAAGTTTCGGAATATTGCAACCTAAATTCATTTCCAATTTGGGGAGTCATACCCGATTTTGGGGATTTGGAAAACAACAAAGATTTCGATAACACCTTTAACCCGGAAGTTGCAACCCTACCGGTATCCAAAATTTGGAATTCGATTACCCAATCACACCCAATTTTACAATTAGCTTACAATGAAACATTTACACAATACTAACATATAAATTTCAATCGTAATGAAAAGCAAAAACATCGGATTTAATTCCAAACTTATCCACGGCGGTGAGTTTAACGATGCACTTGGAAGTGCAACAGTGCCAATTTATCAGACTTCAACCTTCAAATTCGACAGTGCCGAACATGGTGCAGCCTGTTTTGCCGGCGAAAGTGATGGCTATATTTACACCCGCATTGGAAACCCCACAATCCACGCATTGGAAATGCTGTTGGCCGAGCTCGAGAACGGGTTTGGCGGTATTGCCTGTAGTTCAGGCATGGGTGCAGTTAATACGGTGTATGGTGCAATGTTGGCTCAAGGCGATCATATTGTAAGTTCTGCAGCTGTGTACGGGCCTTCGCGGGTTGTACTCGAAACCTATTATAAAAAATTTGGTGTAGAAGCCTCATTTGTAAATACTGCCGATATAAACGAGGTGAGGAAAGCTATCAGGCCTGAAACCAAATTGTTGTATATCGAAACACCATCGAACCCAACCATCGAAATCACCGATTTGAAAGCCTGTTGTGATCTTGCCCACGAACATGGTATTCCTGTGGCGGTTGACAACACATTTTGCAGTCCGTATTTACAACGCCCGTTTGAGTTTGGTGCTGATATAGTTTTGCATTCGCTCACAAAATTCATTAATGGACATGCCGATATTGTAGGTGGTGTAGTTATTGCCAAGGATGAAGTTTTGTACAAGAAATTGCGCTCGGTTATGGTTACGCTTGGGTTCAATATGGATCCGCATCAGGCATACCTGGTAATACGCGGCGTTAAAACCTTGAGCATACGTATTGACAGGGCGCAGGAATCGGCCATGAAAGTTGCCCAATACCTCGAAAACCACCCAAAAGTTGAGTGGGTAAGGTTTCCGGGATTGGCTTCGCATCCACAGCACGAATTGGCAAAAACACAAATGGATGGTTTTGGCAGCATGATAAGTTTTGAACTAAAAGGAGGATTGGAAGCTGGTAGGGTTTTGATGAATTCTGTTCAAATGGCAATCTTAGCTGTTTCGTTGGGTGGTGTTGAAACTTTGATCCAGCATCCTGCATCGATGACACACTCGAAAGTATCGGCTGATGGAAAAGAAAAAGCAGGGATTACTGACGGGCTTGTAAGATATTCGGTTGGTATTGAAGATGTTGTTGATTTGATTGCCGATTTGGAACAGGCTTTGGCTAAAGTTTAAAATTGCGCGAAACGCAAAATTTGAGCTGGGACAAATCCTTGCAAGCCAATCCGCAAATACATTTTTAGCAATTGGCATACCTTAGGTTTTACTAAGCGTACCTTTATTTTGGCTACATATTATTTTGATGTGCTGGCTTATTACTTAACGGAAAATTGATTAGAATTTACTTCTTGATTGGTATTCTTGATTTGAATTCATTCTCTTTCTCTTACTTTTTGCTTGATCAAAAAGTAACCAAAAATCAAGGCTCTATAAAAATATAATAGCGGTTCTTAGCCGGAGGTATGTGCGAAAGGCATGTGCGTAGCAATACATAGCAACTACAAAAGCATGGTTTTGTGCCATCTTTCATGCCTTGTATTGCGGGAAGATACCTCGGAGTAGACGCGCATTATTTTTTTATAGAGCCTTGATTGTTGGTTACTTTTTGATC
>CAJAXK010000118.1 GCA_903946925.1 uncultured Bacteroidales bacterium
AGAAGCTCCTGATTCCCGCGTTACTGTTGGTATTCCGCGTGCTTTGATGGTTTTTTGGCAGCAGTTCCCGTTCTGGCGGAATTACTTCGAAGAACTCAATTTCAGGGTGGTGCTTTCTGATCCTACCGACTATCAGCTTACCAAAAAGTCGCTTGAATTAATGGTTGCCGAAACCTGCTTCCCGGTGGAACTGATTCATGGTCATGTTGATAACCTCCTTCAAAAAAATGTAGATTTCATCTTTTTGCCATTTATCGTTAATTCAAAAGGGACTAAATCAAATCCAACCAATAATCCTAACTGTCCGTGGATTCAGACGTATCCGTTTATGTTGCGTTCGGCCTTCACGGATCCAAAAACCAAAGATAAATTTCTTACCCCGACATTGCATTTCAGATATTTTGGCAAGGTCCTCAATCAGGAGATTGCCTCGTTTATGAAGGAAAAATTCGGCATCGCAAAAAACAAAACAATCAAAGCGATTGAGGTAGCCGATCTTCAACAAACTGCTTTTGAAAATGCTTTACAAGCGCGAGGACGAATAATTCTCGAAAATCTTCCGAAAGATAAAAAAGCTATGGTTATCCTTGGACGCCCTTACAATACTGGCGATCCTGCATTAAACCTGCGCTTAGTCGAGAAACTGATAAACCTTAATACCATACCAATCCCCCTCGATTTTCTGCCATTAAACCATGAAAATATTTTTGACGATTACAAAATGATGTATTGGCCTAACGGTCAAAAAATCCTCTCAGCCACCCGATTGATTCGCAAGGATGATCGATTGTTCGGCGTATTTATGGGGAATTTCCGCTGTGGACCCGATTCATTCCTCTTGCATTATGTTCGCGACGAAATGCAAGGCAAGCCATACTTACATATTGAAGTTGACGAACATAGCGCTGATGCTGGGCTGGTTACGCGGCTCGAAGCCTTCTTCGACAGCCTTGATGGTTATCTCAAAGTTAGCGGTTCGAAACCGATTGAACCAAAATACGCTCACAATACAGTAAATAAATTGGAAGGGCGTACACTTTACATCCCTTATGCCCGCGATACTGTTCATGCCCTTGCTGCATCTTCCCGCCTTTGCGGAATAAAGGCAGAAGTGCTTCCAATGCCCGATGCCCGCGCCATAGAAATAGCCCGAAAACTAACTAACGGTCAGGAATGTTTTCCATTTGTGGCAACATTAGGAAGTTTTGTGATGAAACTGCAGGAACCTGGCGCTGATCCTTCTAAAATGACCTTTTTCATGCCCGACCACAACGGGCCATGCCGGTTTGGGGAGTACAGCAAGCTTAACCGGATTATTTTCGACAGGCTTGGCTATTTTGAAGCAGAAATCCTTACACCCACCAACGATAATTCGTATGCCGAAATTGCTCCGGGCAAATCGGGCAAATTTAGGCTGAATGCCTGGAAAGGGATTGTTGCCACCGACCTCTTGAAAAAGATGGTTCAGGAAAAAAGACCTTATGAAAAGGTTGCAGGTTCTGCTAACAAACTCTATAAGTTTTGGTTAAACAAGATAATCGAATCTATTGAACAAGGTTCAAAAACCTTACCAAAGACATTGGAAAGTGCTGGGAAAGAGTTCAGTAAACTTGAAGTTGTTGGTGGCAAACGTAAGCCTGTAATAGCTATTGTTGGCGAAACATTTATGCGCGATAATCCGTATTGCAGTTTGTTTCTGGTCGAAAAACTTGAAGCATTGGGTGCCGAAACTATCATGGCGCCTTTTGGCGAATGGCTGGTTTATTCTTCGTACCGCTATTTCCGCGATAGTTTATGGAAAGGCGATTTGAAAGGGATGTTTAAATCGAAACTTCAGCAATGGGGACAGCACTACACCGGCAATAAACTCAAAAATTCAGTTAAAAATTTCGTGGAAATGGAAACGGAAATAGAACTGGAGGAAATGATAAAACGTAGTGCGCCATACATTCACAAGGATTATGATGGTGATCCGGTTGCCGCTTTTGGAAGTGCCGGTGGACTTGTACAAGCTAATATTTCGGGCATTGTTTACATAATGCCATTTACTTGTATGCCAGGAACTTTGGTAGCTGCAGTAAGCAACGATTTTAGGAAGGATCATAACAACATTCCTTGGGAGAACATTGCTTACGATGGACAAGAAGCAACAAATATCGATTCGCGGTTGCAAGCATTTATGCATCAGTGCAAAGCGTATGCAAAAACAAATAAATTTGATAAGGAAAAGGCAGCCACGATTGAATAAACTGAGTTTTATACGCTGATTTTTGCGTTCCCCGAACCTTCAAGACATAAAAACCTTGAAGGTTTTCTTTTGCCTTTTACGATCTGAATTGACTTCAAATCCGATTAGTTGTACAATTATTTTGGGATTTGTATCCAACATTTGCAAAATGTTGAAAACAAATACATGCCAGAAGCTTGTTGTGGGTCGGGTAGAATAATTTCGCCAATTTCACTGAAAAGGCACTTCATGTAAAACCAATTCCAAATCCAATTAAACCGCAAGTATTTCAGTGTATTTTTCCCGTTTTAAAATTGAATTATCTTTTCTACTTTCGCACGCAACTACTAACTAAAAAACCATGAAAAAATTTTTCACAACCCTGTTGGTACTTTTAACTATCTCATGGGTTTCATCGGCCCAACTTAGCATGACACCAAACCGCTATACTCCCGAACTTTTATGGAAGTTGGGCCGGGTTAGCGACATCAAGGTTTCGCCCGACAACAAAACCGTTTTATATGGCGTGAGTTGGTATAACCTGGCCGAAAACAAAGGTAACCGCGACCTTTATACGCTTCCCGTTGCAGGTGCTAATGCAGTTAAAGTTACCAAATTTAAGGGTGGCGAAAACAACGGTATTTTTAGGCCAGATGGGAAAAAAATCGCCTTCCTTTCCGCTGAAAATGGCTCAACTCAAATTTGGGAAGCAAATCCGGATGGTTCGGATGCTGTGTGCATAAGCAATACTGGAGGTGATATTTCGGGGTTCAGTTATTCGCCCGATATGAAACAAATACTTTATACACAGCGGGTTAAATTGGATAAAACCGTTAATGATCTTTATACTGACTTGCCAAAAGCAAATGCCCGCATCGAGGATGATTTGATGTACCGACATTGGGACAGTTGGGCTGATTTTAGTTATAGCCACATTTTTGTTGCCAATTATTCCGAAGGTAAATTAGAACCCGGCAAAGATATTATGGAAAACCAACGCTTCGAATCGCCAATGGCTCCTTGGGGTGGCATGGAACAAATTTGCTGGAGTCTTCAAAATGACAAAATTGCTTATACATGCAAAAAGCTCGTTGGCGTGGATTACACTTTAAGTACCAATTCCGAAATTTTTGTTTATGACCTTAAAACCAATACCGAAATCATTGTTTCAAAAGGGATTGAAGGCTATGATCAGGATCCTGTTTTTTCGCCCGATGGCAAGAAACTCGTTTGGCGTAGCATGGCTCGCGATGGTTTCGAAGCTGATAAGGATAGGATTATGATATATGATTTTGTTTCAGGCAAATTCACAGATTTTTCCGAAAAATTTGATCAAGGCGCAAACAATTTCACATGGTCTGCCGATAGCAAAAACCTATATTTCCTCAGTTCAATACACGGAACGGTACAGATTTATTCACTCAGCATTGCAACAAAGGAAATAAAACAAATCACAAACGGCCAATGGGATTATCTTTCTATTGCCCTTGCCGGTAAGGATATAATTGCCACCAAGCAAAGTATGGTAATGCCAACCGAAATTTACAAAATTGATGCACAGGGTAAGGAAACGCAGCTTTCGTTCACAAATAAAGAAATCCTGAAAGACACACGTTCAGCTAAGGTTGAAGAACGTTGGATGATAACTACCGACAATAAGAAAATGTTGGTTTGGGTAGTTTATCCGCCTGATTTTGATCCAAATAGAAAATATCCAACCCTGCTTTTCTGCGAAGGCGGACCGCAAAGCATGGTAAGCCAGTTTTTCTCGTATCGCTGGAATTTTCAGATTATGGCAGCCAACGATTATATTGTGGTTGCCCCAAACCGCAGGGGTTTGCCTGGTTTTGGACAGGAATGGAACGACCAGATCAGCGGCGATTATGGCGGGCAGAATATGAAAGATTATCTTACTGCGATTGATGAAATGGCAAAGGAACCTTATGTGGATAAGGATAAATTAGGAGCGGTTGGTGCAAGTTACGGTGGCTTTTCGGTGCTTTGGCTAGCCGGCCACCACGAAAAACGGTTCAAAGCGTTTATTTCGCATTGCGGTATGTTCAACCTCGAGGACCAATATTTGACCACCGAAGAAATGTGGTTCGTAAACTGGGATTTGGGCGGCCCATATTGGGAAAAAGGAAATCCAAAAGTGGATCATTCGTATGCCAATTCGCCCCACAAATTTGTTGATAAATGGGATACCCCGATTATGATTATTGAAGGTGAAAACGATTTCCGTATCCCTTACACACAAGGAATGGCTGCATACAATGCCGCAAAATTACGAGCTATTCCAGCACGTTACCTGCATTTTCCCGAAGAAAGCCATTGGGTGCTGCGGCCACAAAACAGTGTGCTCTGGCAAAGGGAATTTTTCAGGTGGCTGGATCAGTATTTGAAATAAAAGTAATGCGATAATGTGATAATGCGATAATGTGTGAATTTGAAAATGAAGGATTTTGAAAATTAACTCTTCGAGATGTTTTTATCAGCGCTCGAAGTGATGAATTTGACAAACTATCTGCAGTTCACAGCCAGATAGTTGGCTATTTCATTTAATTGAGTGGGTTCAAACCAATTATATTCATCGGTGCGCTTAAACCAAGTGAGCTGCCGCTTGGCATAACGGCGTGTGTTGGTTTTTATGTTTATAATGGCTTGTTCCAAAGTTGTTTTTGAATCCAGAAAATCAAATATTTCTTTATAGCCAACTGTATTTAAGGAGTTTAGATGGCGGAATGGCAGCATATTTTCAACTTCGGCGACCAAACCGTTGCTGATCATTTGGTCAACACGCGATTCGATCCGGGCGAAAAGTTCAGGTCGCGGAAGGTTAAGCCCGATTTTGATGCAGTTGAAATTGCGCTCTTTTGAGCTGTTCAACCTGAGTTCCGAAAATTTTTTCCCAGTTGTATGGCATACTTCCAATGCCCTTAAAATACGGTTGGGGTTTTGTAAATCAACGCATGAATAATATTCGGGATCAAGCTGTAAGAGCATTTTTTGTATCTCTTCGATGCCTTTTTCCTGATAAACAGTCTTTAAATTATTCCGGAGTTCAGGTTCGGGATCCGGGAAATCATCAATTCCCCGGCATACTGCATCAAGGTACAAGCCTGAACCTCCAACTATAAATACAAGGTCGTGATTTTCAAAAAGTGTATTTAGTAACAGCAGTACTTCATTTTCGTATTTCGAAACGTTAAAGTAATCGGAAATAGATAGTTGCCCGACAAAATGATGTTTTACCTGTTCAAGTTGATGTTGATCGGGTTTGGCCGTGCCTATTGATATTTCGGAATAAAACTGCCGGGAATCTGCCGAAATAATTTCGGTATTCCACTTCTTGGCAAGCTGTATGGCCACATCGGTTTTACCAACAGCAGTTGGGCCGGCAATAACAACAAGATATTTTCCGGAACTAGTCAACAGTTTATTATAAATGTATTTGGATTAATTTGGAAAGGGATGAAAAGCTACTAAATAGAGCTGTTCTAAAACTGGATTGACCCCAAAATGCAAGAGTTGAGTCCACTCCGAAAACCTAAAAAATGAAGAAACGCCACTAAGGCACTACGCCACAAAGATTCACAAAGGATTGTTATTCAGTATTATAAACTTAGTGAACTGAGCGAAGCGATATCACGAACTCCTTTAAAATAAGCAATTGTGAGTAAACTTAGATGTTTTGTGTCTTTGTGGCGAAAAAAGACTTTTTAGAGCGGATTCAGAGTTACAAAATTCGATTTTTACACTGAGCCTGTCGAAGTGTACGACCAGTTCTTAGAGGGTTATAATTGTCAATCGTAAACCTACATCGTAAATAAAAACAAACCCGATTTTAAGGACAGAACTAAATTATTGCCACTCTGGCTCGGTTGTGTAGTTTTCATCAATTTCTTCTTCCAAATCGCCATCAAGGATCATTTTATCCAATTCGCCAAGCATGGCATCTTCATCTGGATCGTCGAGGAACGAGAGATAATTTGGTACAAGGGTAGGGGTGAGGGTTCCTTCTTTTTTGACACAAACCGGATATTCCTTTTTGGGATCGGTATCAACTATTTTCATCAGTTCGATAAAGAAAACCCTGGGGTTCAGGAAATCATATTCAAAAAGGATCCTTTGGTGCGGATCGTCAATAACTTCTTTTATTTTTACTTCCTCCATTATGGCTACCGGAATTGGGATATTCATCGGCTTGCGGTCGTCGTCGTCATCAAATTCAGGTTCTGGTTCCTTGAGGCCCATATCAATAAGGGTTATTTCCCTCTGCTTGTTCCAGCGTGGATCGCAAATAAAAAACGATGCAAGTTCCTTGCCCTCTATTTCCACTGATTTGAGGATTACATCGTGGAAATCTTTAAATGTTTGCCCCGGCTTGATTTCAATATCGCGAAGGAAATCGTCCTGCTCATCTAATAAAACCCTAAAACGGTATGCTGTCATAGTATTTGGTTATTACTGTTTTTAGTAGTGTAAAGTTATAAACTTATTCCAGATTTTTCCCAGCTTGCTGAAATTATTTTTCGATTAATTATGCAGATTACTGATTTTTAGCTGTTAAGCCAAGGGATTGCCCTTCAGTTAGCATCAATTGGTACGCTTCTTCAAAATTATTGTGTATGCTGCCTTCGAGGATGGCTTCTCGAATTGCATTTTTAATGACCCCAACCTGTCTTCCAGGCTCAATGCCAAATGCTTCCATTATTATTTCACCCGAAACAGGGGGTTGCCAGTTTCGCAAATTATCTTTTGCTTCAATTTCTTTTAATTTAGCCCTTACAAGTTCAAAATTGGCCATATAACGTTGAACTTTTGCTTGGTTTTTAGAAGTGATGTCGGCTTCGCAAAGTGTCATCAAATCGTCAATATCGTCGCCGGCATCCATAAGCAAACGACGAATTGCCGAATCAGTTACAATGTCTTCGGCAAGTACAATTGGACGTAGATGGAGAAGCACCATTTTTTGCACATACTTCATTTTTTCGTTCAGCGGAAGCTTCAAATGGGCAAAAATTGCAGGTATCATCTTCATTCCTCTAAATTCGTGCCCATGAAAAGTCCAGCCTGTTGTAGGTTCAAAACGGCGCGTTACAGGCTTAGCAATATCGTGGAGCAAAGCCGACCACCGAAGCCATAAATTGTTGGTGTTGGGCGCAATACGGTCGAGTACTTCGAGTGTGTGTTTAAAATTATCCTTATGCCCTTTCCCATCCACATATTCTGCGCCTTTCAATGCAGTAAACACTGGAAATATCAAATCAAGAAGTCCGGTTTTGTCGAGCAGATAAAACCCAGCAGAGGGTTTTTCTGTCATTATAATCTTGTTCAACTCCTCGCTGATGCGCTCCATGGTGATGATATGGATGCGCGACGAATTCCGTTTTATGGCCTCAAAAGTTTCAGGAAGGATCTGGAAATTGAGTTGTGCAGCAAACCGTATGGCACGCATCATACGCAGTGGGTCGTCGGCAAAAGTAATGTCAGGGTTTTGAGGTGTACGTATAATTCCGGATTCAAGGTCTTCAATACCATTAAATGGATCAATAAGTTGACCAAAATCAGATTTTTGCAAGCTAATTGCCATAGCATTGATGGTGAAATCGCGCCGGTTTTGGTCGTCTTCGAGTGTGCCCGGCGATACTTTTGGGTTTCGGGAATCGCTGCTATACGATTCTTTCCTTGCTCCAACAAACTCAACCTGCCAATCCCGATATTGAAACATTGCAGTGCCGAAAGTCTTAAAAACGCTTACTTTTTTCACTTTCAACAACTCAGCAGTTTTGTTAGCCAATTCAATACCATCGCCCGAAGTAACAATATCGATATCTTTACATGCCCGTCCTAAAATCTGGTCGCGTACGTATCCCCCAATTACGAAAGCATCAGATTTCAGGAATGTGGCAGCCTCGGCAATTTTTTTAAAAACAACCGATTCAACACTCTTTCTCAATGCTTCGTTCATAATTCTAAATTGTTTGGGTGAAGGTGTTTTGTGGGAAAAATTAAATTTCGGGTGCAAAAGTAGTGAAAACACAATGATAACAGACGAATCACCAATATGAAGCCTCGGGAATTGTTTAATGCACACTTTTTACCCAAAAGCTACTGTATATAATTTCAACTCTTTGGCCTAAATTAAATGGGAATGGATTTTGGGCTTGAACAAAAGCAACTTATGGTATTTCATGCATTAAACCTCTTAACAACAGTACTTATTTACATATAGTTGTATAACAGTATGCTAATATATTTATTATACTAAATAATTTTAGATAAATCAATTAGATAGTAAATATTTATTTTCTAATTTACAATGCAAAAAAAATAGAAAATCCCCTTGTTATTCTACTATGAAATTATAATTTTGTCGCAAATTGTTTTCCAAATAACAATAATAAAAACACAAAGAAATTATGGCAAAAAGAACCATTGTAACCATGCCCGGCGACGGAATTGGCAAAGTAGTACTCGAACAGTGTATCCGCGTGCTTGATGCTGCGGGATTTGAAGCAGAATACGTAAATGGCGACATTGGATGGGAATTCTGGTGCAAAGAAGGCAATCCACTTCCTGATCGGACGATCAAACTTTTGGAAGAACACAAAATCGGCCTTTTTGGTGCCATCACATCGAAACCAAAGGACAAAACTGCCGCTGAACTTGCCCCTGAACTGCAAGGAAAAGGATTTACTTATTATAGTCCGATTGTTAGTATGCGCCAGCATTTTGATCTGGATATTTGCATGCGTCCTTGTAAAACATTGAAAGGCAATCCTTTGAATTTTATCCGTCGCGGACAAAATGGGATTGAAGAACCAGAAGTAGATGTAATGATTTTCCGTCAAAATACCGAAGGATTGTATGGCGGTGTTGAGTGGACAAACCCATCGGACCAGGTTTACGATGCCTTGATGACACATCCCAAGTTTCGGGAAAACTTTGGCTGGTGCCCACGCCCGGAATTGGCAGTTTCGACCCGTATTTTTACAAAGAAATATGTAACGCGCATTGTTAAGGCTGCTTTTGAATATGCCAAAAGCCGTGGATTCAGTAAAATTACAGTTTGCGAAAAACCAAATGTAATACGCGAAACTTCAGGAATGATGCTGAAAGTTGTCCAGGAAATGAGCAAAAATGAATATCCGAATATTTGGGTAGAAGATGTAAATATAGATGCCATGACTATGTGGCTCACCAAAAACCCTGAAAACTATAATGTTATAGTTGCTGGAAATATGTTTGGCGACATTGTTTCGGATGCGTTTGCCGGACTGATTGGTGGACTTGGATTTGCAACTTCAGCACAATTCAATCCCGAAACCGGTGTAAGTGTGTTTGAACCTACCCATGGATCGGCACCTAAATATGCCGGATACGAAGTTTCAATCGTAAATCCGATTGCCATGATCCTTTCGGGTGTAATGATGCTCGAACACCTGGGTGAAATGGACATGGCTACACGGATCCGTAAAGCAATTGCCGATGTGGTTGCCGAAGGAAAGGTAAAAGCCTACGATATGATGAAAATGAAAGGAACTCCTGATGTTATAAACCATGGTGCAGCTTCCACGATACAAATGGCAGATGCTATAATAGCAAAATTGGGTTAGTTATTGGTTAATGGTGATTGGTTAATGGTGATTGGTTATTGGTGATTGGTTACTGGTGATTGGTTAAGATAATTTGTAGAAAACAATGTAGTGCGACTACCAAAGAACAAATTTTGACCATTCCCACATCCTCAAATCCCCACATCCCCAAATTATCGCATTAACAAATTACCGCATTACCGCATTACCACATTACCACATTAACAAATTAGCACATTAACAAATGAATATAGAACAGAAATACATAGACCAGGCCTGCCAATTGTGGCCGGAACTGGAATGGATTAAAGACAAGGATTTAAAGGAAAAAACAATGCTTACCTGGGCTTTGGCTTTACAGAAAAGTGTGCTGACTCCAGAAGATTTGAATACCATCCCTTTCACCTTGCTTTGCGGCCCTGATTTGAAAGTAACATTCATGGATCACAAACGTTGTGTGGTTCATGTTGCACTTGATGCTGGCAACAAAATGAACGAGTTTTTCAAAACCGATTTGCCTGTTGACATGGATGTACTGATTGCCGGTGCCATTTTAGCCGATGTCGGGAAGCTGCTTGAATACGAGCTTAAGGACGGGAAATCGGTACAAGGGAATTATGGTAAATACATCCGCCATCCTTTTTCCGGTGTTTCGCTGGCTGAGCAATGCGGCGTTCCTGCTTCTGTTTGCCACATTATTGCCACCCATGCAGGCGAAGGCAACATGGTTAAGCGGTCTACAGAGGCTTATGTAGTACATCACGCTGATTTTATGACATTTGAGCCTTTTCGGGAGCGGTTGAAAGTGTAGGTTAGAGTGGGGAAATAGAAAATAGGAAATAGAAAATAGTGTGCTGAAAGTTAGCTTTTTCAATTTTAATATGCTTTACCGTGTTAGGGCAATTAGAAAATAGGAAATAGTGGTCAACAAGAAGGCTTCACGATTTTAAATTGCTATAAATGAGAACTTTTAAGGACCTGGAAGTTTGGAAAAAGTGTAGGTTACTCCGAATGGAAATTTGGGTTCTTGTTAAAACATTTCCTCCTGAAGAAAAATACAGATTGGTGGATCAAATAATTAGAAGCTCCCGATCTCCCTCCACTCAAATTGCTGAAGGATACGGCAGGTATCATTACCAGGAAAATGTACAGTTTTGCCGGATTGCAAGAGGGTCTCTTTATGAAGTTATCGACCATTTATCTGTTTGCCTTGATTCAGCTTATATTTCCTCGGATAAACACGAGAATTTGCAACAGTTAGCTTATGAATGCATACGAATGATCAATGGATACATTAACTACCTGATCAAATCAAAAAAACTTTCTCCAAATGGCGAGGTTAATGAAGATTTTCAAAATGCATAAGTTGATTAAACCGCTTTTGAAACTGAGTACCGTGAAACCATTTTCCATTTTCCATTAACTATTAACTAACCAAAAAAATGACAATAATAGAGCAAATCATCACCAACCACAGCAATCAGGGCACGGTAAAGCCTGGCGATATTGTTGATGTATTTATTGATGCACGTGCTGCCCGCGACTTTGGGGGCGCAAATGTGGTTGAAAATATACTCAACAACGGATTGAGCGTGCATGATGCATCGCGCACATTTTTTACCTTCGACTGTAACCCCGGTGGCTCCGACCAGAAATATGCCGCAAACCAGCATTTTTGCAGGCTTTTTGCCCGACAAAACGACATCAAGGTGTACGATATCGATTCGGGTGTGGGAACCCACCTTGCTATAGATAAAGGCCTGGCTTACCCCGGAAGCACGTTTGTTTCAACTGATTCGCATGCCAATATTATGGGTTCCATTGGTTCCTTCGGGCAGGGGATGGGCGACCAGGATATAGCTGCTGCCTGGGCTAAAGGCTCCGTTTGGTTTAAGGTACCCGAATCGGTAAAGCTGATACTAAAGGGCAAATGTCCGGCAAATGTACGGGCCAAGGATATGGTGTTAAACCTACTTTCCATTTTTGGCGCCAACAAATTGTTAGGCTATTCGGTTGAAATTGAAGGGGATGCTGTCGAAGATTTTACCCTTGATGAGCGCATTACCATTGCCTCCATGGGTACTGAAATGGGTGCCATTATCATCCTTTTCAGCCCTAACGACAAAATATTGGCTGAGCTGGAAAACCTTTCGGGCAAGCGTTTCGAAACTATAAAAGCTTCGCCTGACGCACACTATACTTTTGTGCACGAAATTGATATCGAGAATTTTGTGCCCATGGTTGCCAATCCCGGCCATCCGCACGACGATGTTTCGGTAGAGAGTGTAAAAAACACTAAAATAGATTCCGCCTTCCTGGGCAGTTGTACCAATGGCCGTATGGAAGATTTGCGCGAAGCTGCCCAGGTGCTCAAAGGCCGCAAGGTTGCCCCCGGCGTGGTGTTTAAAATAGTGCCTACCACCGATGCCATTTGGCGTGAAGCCCTCGACGAAGGCCTGATACAAATATTTAAAGATGCCGGTGCCCTGGTTTCCAATGCAGGTTGTGCAGGTTGTGCTGCCGGACAAGTTGGGCAAAATGGCCCAGGCGAAGTAACCATAAGCACGGGGAACCGCAATTTCTCGGGCAAACAAGGCAAAGGCTCCATGTACCTGGCTTCGCCGGGAGTGGTGGCAGCTTCGGCCATTGCTGGCTATATCACCACACCCGACGATATACCCGATACCCCGGCCGAAATGGTAAAACCTGTAATGAAACAGCGGGAAGTGGTGGTGCGCGAAAAGACCGAAAAGCCTGAAATTGTGGAAGGCCGCGCCTGGGTTATCCGTCAGGATGATATTGACACGGATATGATTTTCCATAACCGCTACCTTACCATTACCAACATTAAGGAAATGGGCCAATATACGTTCGATAACCTGAAAGGCTACGAGGATTTTGCCAAAAAATCGCAGCCTGGCGATATTGTGTTCACCACCAAGAATTTTGGTGCCGGAAGCTCGCGCCAACAGGCTGTTGATTGTTTCCAGTCGCTGGGTGTAACGGCTATTGTGGCCGAATCGTTTGGTGCCATTTACGAAAGGAACGCCATAAACGCTGCACTTCCAATATTAACCTACAAACCGGGGCAACTGGAAGAACTCGGTTTGGAGCAAAACGACCAGGTGCGGGTAAACTTTGCCACCGGCGAAATTACCAATGTAACGAAAGGCAAATCGCTGTATATCAATAAATTTTACGATGCCCAACTGCAGATTTACAAAAACGGTGGATTGCTTTAATGCACGAACTGATTGATAGAAAAAAAGCCCGGGGTTGTTGCTTCGGGCTTTTTTTTTGTGATTGGTGATTGGTGATTGGTGATTGGTGATTGCGGATTGCGGATTGCGGATTTCGGATTTCGGATTTCGGATTGCGGCATCCGGCACTTGGAACATGGCACCTGGAACCCGGAACCCGGTACTCGGCACCCGGAACCCTGCACCCGAAACCCAACCCAACACATTTACATCGAACAACAACACATTGACAATGCCAAGTACTCAGTTGACAACGGTTAGGAACACATTGACACTGCCAAGTAGTCAGTTTACAACGGTTAGGAACACATTGAAAATGACAAGTAGTCAGCTTACAACGCATAGAAACACATTGACAATGCCAAGTAGTCAGTTGACAACGCATAGAAACACATTGACAATGCCAAGTAGTCAGTTGACAACCCCTAGTAACACATTGACAATGGTTAGCAGCACTTTGACATTGGTTGGCAACATATTGACAATGAAAAATAACACATTGACCACAGAAAGGAATGCTTTAACAGTAAAAAGGAGCAGGTTGTAAGCAAATAACAAAACGAAGGAAATTTGAATTTACGGGCTAATTCTTATTTTGAGGTGCTATTTAACAAACATTTGCTACAAGATTTATTTTTTCTTGTCCTTTTGCCTTGACGCAAAAGTACCAAAAAGTCAAGGCTTTATATAAATTTTACACATCTGTACACCTCGGTAAACACCCGCAAAACAAGGCTTGACA
>CAJAXK010000119.1 GCA_903946925.1 uncultured Bacteroidales bacterium
ATGACAATGCTGAAAGTGTAAATTGCAATGTTTCTAAGGGTTTTTAAACGCATAGTCCTGATAAAGCGAATTTAACTCACTTAACGTAAAAGTGCTGCTGTTATTGGAGGAAGGAGTAGAAAATGCAATTGTTGAGTCCGCTCTGATAACCCTAAAAAAAAGAAAACCACGGAGGCACAGAGGACACAGAGGCACACAGAGTGCTGTTAATCAGCACTATAAATTTTGTGAACTTAGCGAAGCGATATCACGAATCCCTTTAAAACTGAGCAATTATGAGTAAACTTAGAGGTTTTGTGTGTTTGTGGCAAAAAAAGACTTGTCGGAGTGGAATCAAATTTAAAGAAAAAATATCCAAGTTGTTACCTTCGGATGCAGCCCGGCAAGCGGTCGTGATCGCATATTCCAGGCAAATAGCTATCGGCACATTCAAGTGGGTCGCAACAGGTGCTGCAAACCCTTTTCAAAGCCCGGAAGCCAATTAGCTCAATATCTTTAGAATAAAAATGGTCTTTAACTTCCTCCTCGCGCATGAGGTCGGTGCTCAGGTATTTTTTGTTTGAATCGGAAAATATGGTTACCACATTGGCCTTGCTCCCAATCATATTTTGGGCAACCAATGCACCAAGAAAATTCGCCCCTGACGAAATGCCCACGCCAAGCCCTAACTGGCTCGACAGCATTTGCGACATGATAATGGCATCGCCATCGTCAACCTGCACAATTTCATCCAACTCTTTAAGCTTCACAATTTCGGGTATAAATTCATCGGAAATGCCTTGAATCCTGTGTTTCCCAACTTTATAGCCGGTTGTTAATGTAGGCGAATTAGCTGGTTCGAGAGGATGGAGCCTGATTTTTGGGTTTTGCGATTTCAGGAATTTCCCCGTTCCCATAATGGTTCCACCTGTGCCAACACCAGCAACAAATGCATCGGGAAGTATGCCACGGAACTGAAGCTGGTTCCAAATTTCGGGACCGGTAGTTTCGAAATGGGCGAGAATATTGTTTTCGTTGCTGAATTGCCTTGGCAGGAACGAGTTTTCGGTTTCCTTGGCTAACTTTTCGGCCATGGCAATACTACCTAAAAAACCGCCTTCTTCCTTAGTAACCAAGTTGATTTTTGCGCCTAAGCTTTGTATAAGGTTTATGCGTTCGGCACTCAGCCAGTTAGGCATAAATATCACAACCTGATGGCCCATGGCTTTACCCAATGCACAAAATGCAATGCCGGTATTGCCGCTGGTAGCTTCAATAATGGTAGCTCCGGGTTGCAACGCGCCAGTGATGTACGATTTGTGCAAAATAGCATACGCCATGCGATCTTTTATACTGCCGGTCATGTTCAGGCTTTCGGACTTGGCGTAAATTTTTCGTTCTTCGCCTTTGTATTTGAACCTGATTTCCAACAGTGGGGTGTTGCCTATCAGACTTTTTATCTGCTCAATTTTCCTGATTTGAGTCTCGTTCATACTGTGCCGGTTTTTGTGTGGGCAAATATATAAATTTATGGATACTACCTACAAAAATGATGTTCTAGGATGCTTATTTTATAAATGAATTTTTAGGAGCTGGCAGAAGTAGTATTACCATTTTATAAAACAGCTGTGCATAATAGAATAAAATGTAATAACTTTGTATCCACTTAAAGATCATTATCATGGAAACAGCAATTATAAAAATTGGAAATTCGAAAGGGCTTAGGTTGAGCAAAGCAATTTTGGAGAAATATAACATTAACGAAAAGGTTGAGATTATACTTGAGAAAGGGCGCATTATACTCAAACCTATAGAAAAGCCAAGGCAAGATTGGGACAAAGCCTTCCAAAAAATGCACCTCGAAAACGATGACCAACTGCTGATTAACGATGTGTTCGACTCCGAAAAATTCGAAGAATGGAAATAACCCAGTATTCAATTGTTTTGGTCAATTTAGATCCAACAATTGGTAGTGAAATAAAAAAAACGCGGCCTTGCGTGGTAATTTCACCCGACGAGATGAACAAACATCTGAGCACCATTATTATAGCGCCCATGACAACAAACCTGAAACGGTATCCCACCAGGATTGCAGTTGAGCATGATGGGGAAAAAGGGATGGTTGTAATTGATCAAATAAGGACTGTTGACAAAATAAGGATACAGAAAAATTTAGGCAAACTATCCAAAGCAGAAATCAAAGCTTGTAAGCTGGTAATAAAGGAAACTTTTGTTGATTGAAAATTTGATTGACAATAAAAAATAAGATTAAACTGGTTTGCCAACAATCAATTCACCCAAATAGCATTTGCCGGTACAGTAGTAACCGAACTCGAACTATAAGCCGAGGTGTTGCCAATGGCTCCTGTTGCTATCATCCCCCATCCTTTCGTAAATGTCCAATTGTAAACGTTTCCCGTAGCTCCTGTTCCGGTAAAAGTACCTGGCAAATCGTAGAAGTTGAAGGAAAAGGTTTCCTCAACTGTAAGCTCGGAATTTAGCATGCATAACCCTACAACCATTTTAAAAGGAAGTCCATTTATTACCAAATCAACCACATATCGGATTGAACCCATATACCGCACAGTTTCGGGATAGGCTACTACTGAACCGCCTTCCCAAACGGCTTCGGCAGCTAGGCTGGTCAAATATTTTCCGGGAACGGATGCAGGTAAAACCAGAACAAAACTTCCATCGGCATTTATAGCAGCAGATGCTATAACAATGCTATCGCTAATAATGGCATTCAGCGTTGCTGCCCCATAAGGCCAGTCCACAATATTGATCCCGGCTGCATCGGTTTGCTTGTATTTTAAAGTGTCGGTAATGGTATAGGAATCAGTTGTTACATCCGGATATTCGGAGTTTGTGCCATTATCTTTACCGCATCCGCTAAACAATACAACGGTAAAAAGCATCAGTAAAGCCGAAAGAAGGATCGAGGTCTTTTTCATAATTCTATAGTGCTTTGTATTGTAACGGTTTATGAAATGAAAATTATCTGGCAATACTAATTTTTATATTGCTCACTTCGCGGTTGTTGCCCGAAATTCTGGCAAAATACATTCCAACAGGCAACTGGCTAACATTGAGGGTAAACAGGTTCCCATCAAAAGTTAAAGGTACATTCAACTGATTCCCGCTTATTGAGAATAACTGCAAAATGGCCTTATTATTTTGTTCCGGCAATTCGATAAATAAGTGATCGGAAGCTGGATTTGGGAATGCAACAATCTGCTGTTTGTTTTGAAATAACTCATTATTCATGATATTGAAACATTTCCCAGGCATACTTGCATCCAACCAATTCAGCCTGAGCGTAATCCAGTTTTTAAAATCGTTGATTTCGCCCTGGAATGTGGTTGGTATCGGTCCAATTACTGGTGTTCCAACATTTTGGCCTAAAATAGGCCAGCGCGTGTAATGCCTTTGCTGCGCTTGCCAAAGATAGGTTGCATTGGAATCAACCCAGTTCAAAACGGTATCGGTATTCAATATGTTTGTTCTGAACAGATCCCAGCGGCAGTGCAGTTCGTTCCTGAAAATGGTATCCTGAAGCAAGCGTATGTGCCAGCCCGGCGAGTTTACATCGGGATAGCAATCGTTGACTTTATAAGCCCAGCCGCTACCATCGGTATTGGCAAAAATGGCGCATTCGTCAATGTTTTTCCATGCCCAGTCGAAATCCCAAACAGGGCCGCAATTTATTCGTTTATCAACACCATCGCGGTCTTTAAAGAAATAAAAACTCTTTTTAAAGCCATCGTTGTTGCGGGCAACTTCGTTCACAATAAAATAATCGATAAACGACTGCGCATTCATCAGCGAATAATATCCTGCTGTTGTGTCATGAATTAATGGATTGTAAAGAGCTGATTCAAAAGTGGTAACATAGTCCTTTAAGTATTCGCGCTGTTGTTCGGTTATTTCTTCGGGTTTGGGGTGATAATACACATAATGAATATCGAAATTCGGATGCCCTATAGGATGGTATGGCGACTTCCAACTTGTGAAATCGTCCCAATAATCAATTTTAAAAATATAGCCACCAGTAAGCGGTTCGCCCGAATTTTCGTCGGGTGTGAGCTTAGCAATATCCACACGGCCTTCGTCGCGCTTTATTTTTTCGCCAAAAATATAAATCCCGTTGTAAACCCCATTTACAGTAACTTCGGCAAACCGTGTGCGCGAAGCGTAATGCCCCGTTTCGTTAAACAGTTTAAATGCCAGCACGTTGCGCATAAAAACTTTGTCGTTGTAGTTGGCCAGGAGAACCCAATCGCTTTCTTCGGGAAAACCAAAAAGTGAAACGGCCGAGTCGTTTTGATTAATGTCGCGGGTTTCGATTGCATACGGTTTCTGTGGCAAAGAGGCGGAATAACTCCCGCGGACTTCGATACCAATTTTACCTGTATAAATATTTCCCGGATCGGTTACATGGTTTATCTGCCCAGGCCCGTTATCAATAATCTTCATCGTTCCCGGAATTTTTGGCTCGTTGGGAATAGGCACATTGTTGGTGCTGATAATGATTATGGGTAAGTTGCTTGACGTAAAAATCTGCGCTTGCGATACTGTGGCAAAAAGCAAGATTATAAAGAGGGAAACAAAGCGGATCATGTAAATGTATGCTTCTATATAGTTGTTTTTTAATTTGTTATGACAAAATGCTTGCTTATGATCAATACAAAAAGCTGTTGTAAGGATACCGGATTACATGCAGTCTTTTTACTTCGTTGTACAAGAGTTTTTTGAATTCGTCGATGTTGGTTTTTTGCTTGGCCGAAATAAAAATAGCCGGGGCATTTACTTTTGCCATCCAGGTATTTTTAAGTTCTTCCAGGGTAATATTTTCTTTTGTTGGAGGTGCAAGGTCAAAAGGATCTTTTTCAACATGCGAATAGGCATCTATTTTATTGAAAACCATAATCGAAGGCTTGTCGGCACAACCTATTTCAGAAAGAGTTTGAGTAGCAATTTCCACTTGTTCCTCGAAAGTGGCATGTGAAATATCAACAATATGCAGCAGCAAATCGGCTTCACGTACCTCATCGAGGGTCGATTTGAACGATTCTACCAGGTTATGCGGCAATTTCCGGATAAAACCAACCGTATCGGTAAGCAGGAAAGGCAGGTTTTCAATCACTACTTTGCGCACGGTGGTGTCGAGGGTGGCAAAAAGTTTGTTTTCGGCAAACACATCGCTTTTGCTCAACAGGTTCATCACGGTGCTTTTTCCCGCATTGGTATAGCCTACCAACGAAACCCGTATAAGTTCATCACGGTTTTTACGCTGTGTAACCTTTTGTTTATCAATATCTTTAAGTTTTTCCTTAAGCAGGATGATTTTATCGCGGATAATACGGCGGTCGGTTTCTATTTCCTTTTCACCAGGCCCACGCATCCCGATGCCTCCACGCTGTTTCTCTAAGTGAGTCCACATGTGTGTAAGGCGTGGAAGCAAGTATTGATATTGTGCGAGTTCAACCTGTGTTCGCGCTGTGGTAGTGCGGGCGCGTTTGGCAAAAATATCGAGGATAAGCAAAGGACGGTCCAAAACTCGGCAACCTAATTCCTTCTCGATATTGCGGGTTTGGGAAGTGCTCAGTTCATCGTCGAAAACAACAATATCAATGCCGGCAGCTTTTACATATTCGGCAATCTCCTGCAATTTGCCTGCGCCAACAAAAGTACGCGGTTCAGGCTTGGGCAGTTTTTGCACAAAGCGTTTATCGGGAATAGCACCAGCGGTTTCGAGGAGGAATTCAAGTTCATCCAAATAATCGTGAACTTTGTTTTCGTCCTGCTTAGAGGTAATAAGGCCGATGAGCACGGCCTTTTCGGGCTTAATGTCGAATGGAAGCATTTATAGGTATTGGGGTGGCAAAGGTACGAACAATCAATTTAATGATTCTGACTGGTTTGAGTATTAATTACGGGTACGGTAACTTTACTGCCCTTTGCAATATCCAAGTACCTTGAAACTTTGGTTTTCAGGATATATGAAAATTAATTCCGGGTATAGTTTTCTGTAAAATGTCAGCCTACTATTGAATCCGGTATTTCACAGAAATCGTCACTGTGATGGTTGGCTGAATAATTTACAACAGCTTAATGAAGTGTTTTTTGGCTAATTCTTATTTTGAGGTGCTATCTGACTGTCATCAAATCCAAAACTTTGGTAAAAATATTTTAGCTTTTTTTTACTTTTTGCTTGA
>CAJAXK010000120.1 GCA_903946925.1 uncultured Bacteroidales bacterium
AGATTGGCCCTCATTTAAAAAAGCCGTTGCCTACCAGAACAAACTTAGTACGGATCAGGTAATTGTTAAAGTTAAGAGTGAATAGCTAGAGGAGAATGGTTATTAGTAAATGGTTAATAGAGAAATAGTTAATGGAGAATAGTTAATAGAAAATGGAAAATAGTAAATGGTTTCAACATTTAACTTCCCACATCCTACATTCGACTTCCCACATCCAACATCCGACATCCAACATCTAACATTAAAAGCCCATGATAAACAAGTTATTACTCATATCGTTCAGTCTTATAATCGGCGTTGCAGCCATGGCCCAGGAAGCCAAATCCGATGCAGTTTATAAGGAACAAACCAAGGAATTTACATTGAACAGTGATGGCAGCATAAGCTATCATTACAGCCATAAACTGTTGATAAATACGTATTTTGCTTTTCACAACCTGTATGGCGAGGATTTTATTGTATATGATCCCGCTTTTCAGAAGTTGAAAATAAACCGTTCGGTAACAACCATGGCCGACGGCAAGCAGGTCGCTTCGCCTGAAAATGCCTACAATGAGTTGCTCCCGGGATTCGCTGCTAATGTGCCGGTCTGGAACCGCTTGCGCGAAATGGTTGTAACCCACACCGGCCTTGAGCGAGGCGCACTGATTGATTTCGATTATACGCTCACAAGCCAGAAAGGATATTTGCAAGCCCTAATGGCCAACGAACAGCTTTTGATGAATTCGCCAGTGGCGAAACTTACTGTTATCGTAAATGTGCCTTCGGGTGCTGTGTTTAATTACGAGCAGTTCAACATTGCGGCAAAACCAAAAATTGTAAAAAGCGGAAGCAAAACATCGTACACCTGGGAAATGCTTGACATGCCCGCTGCTTTGCGCGAAGATTTCAGGCCACAGGAACAACCCGCCAGGCCGAGGCTTGTGTTTGCCGGAAGTTTAAAACAACAGGATGCGGTTGCGGTTTTTGCTTCCCAGCCAGCCTTTAAATACGAAACCCCAGCCGAAATGGCCGAAATGGCTAAAAGTACTGTTGGCGGAATCGAAAAACCTTTGTTGAAAGTGCTGAAACTTCAGGAAAAAGTTACCGGCGAGTTAAATACCTGGCAAGTCCCATTGCAATATTCAGGGTTTAAAGTAAGGGATGTGGCCTCAGTCTGGCAAAGCAATGGCGGCACCGAAGCCGAAAAAGCAGTACTTCTCGTTGCATTGTTGAGGTCGCAAAGTATTCAGGCCGAAGCCGTAGCAGTTGTCGCCGATAGGTTTTACACGAAAAAGACCATAAGTCCGGCCCTGTTTGAGCGTTTTCTGGTAAAAGTAAGCCTGCAAGGTATGGATCCAATTTTTCTATCCCCAACCCAAACCGACCAGCAGGATTTGCGCTATACACTCAGCGGTAAAAGGATTATTTCATTAGTGCCGGGTAAAGTTCAGTCCACAGAAGTGATTGGCGAGCCGAAAAACCTTGTGGAACTCAGCGGTAACCTCGAACTGGAGAATGAGTTAAACCTGAAAGGCAAGCTAAACCTCGAACTTGGTGGCCGATTAAATCCCTGGTTGAAAATGCAAAAGGACAGCACCTATGCCAACACCATGCTTTCAAATGCTTTTGGAAATGGCAAAATTACCGACATGGTAAAAGGTAAAACGGATATTGACCTTTCTTCGTTTAGTTTTCAAGCTTCATCCGCCACTTTCGCCAGCGAAAAAGCAGGGCTTGTTTTCCTCAAACTACCAAGCCTTGGCAGCGCTTCCGATAGCTGGCATTGCACCGAATTGGTAAGCAAACGCACCGAGCCTCTCGAAATCCCTTTCCCGGCTTCCGAATCCTGCGATATTTTCATTATCATTCCCGAAGGCATGTCGCTGGTTTCGCCTGCCGCAACCCTTACCATGAACAACGAATTTGGGAGCATCGAAATCTCAATCACAGCCGAAGGGCAAAAACTGCATATTATCCGCAAAATCAATATAATAAAAACCCTTGTTGCCGCCGACAAATACGACACTTTCCGCTCAATGATAAATTCCTGGAACAGCAAAAAATACAGGGAAATAGTGTTTAAGAAAGGGGAGAAGTAAAAGGTTAAAAGTAAAAGGGCAAAAGTCAAAGGGCAAAGTGAAGAGTGCTTTTTTGGTCTGTCAATAAACGCTACAAAAAAATCCCCGCCGCACCGTAGCTAGGATATTCTTTATTTCCCAATCCCTAAGGCCTAAATCAGATAAAATGATATGTTCTTTGGTTTGGGGGTATTGGCCGAATAGTTCGATGGCGCGCGTCTTCTTTTCAGACGCGTGACGGTAAATTTCGTTTTAAAACCTTGTTAATTGTTGACTTTCGAATATAATATCGAGTGGTGCATCTAATCCCGCATAGTTTCGAGCAGAACTATAATAGAAATCTTCCGGTTTTGCCACCAGACCGGCTGCAACAGGATTGTTATGGATATAATTCAGTTTTTGGAAAAAGAACTGGTTGCTATATATAATCTCGGGATGATAGCCATCGAGCCATACTTTTATGTACTTATTGCGTTTTATTTCTGTAGCTTTATTTTGAAATGTGTTTAAATGATCTTTGTATTTAGCATCGCTTTTTAGGTTAACTTCAATTTGTGAGGACGTATATTTCTTTAAATCCCTGATAGTTGAACCTAAAGGGTTCTTTTTCGATTGTACAATCAAATGAACGTGGCTTGGCATGATACAATATCCGAAAATCATCAACCCCTTGTTGATAACACAATATTTAAGCGAAGCAACAACAATTGATGCAAATTCCGGAATCGTAAACAAGGGTATCCATTCAACCAAAGTGAGTGTAATGTAATACGGCGCACCATCTTCATAAGCTTTATATTTTTCTGACATTGCGGTTTTTTTATGCTAAAAGTACAAAAATACTTGCTTTATGAAATATGATCCATAATAAAGAAAGAAGTGTGCCACTGCACGCGTCAGGAAATAAGACGCGCGCGAACGAGTCGCTGGTAGCACATAACAAAACCGCCAAAAGTTACGACTATAATCGTAACTTTTACGAAAATCCCCATTTATTAAGAACATAATCCCACAAAAAATCCCCGCCACACCGTAGCAGGGATATTCTTTATTCCCAGTATTCCCCCATCCTTTCAGCCAAAATCTTCCCATTGGAAGCTGCATTTTCAAATTTTCAAATCCCCACATTTTCAAATTAATTTCCACATCCCCACATCCCCACATCCTCAAATCCCTACATCCAACATCGTACTTCCAACATCCAACATCCTTAATGAGCTGCGAGCCAATTATCCCCGGTATTCATCTCCACCTCCACAGGCACATCAAGCGGTAAAGCGGTGCGCATCAAATCGCCTACAATCTGTTTCACCTGTTCAACTTCAGGTTTATACACATCAAACACCAATTCGTCGTGTACCTGCATGGTCATTCGGCTTTGCAGCTTGCGTTCAGTAAATTCGTTGTAAATATTTATCATTGCAATTTTTATCATATCGGCAGCCGAACCTTGTATGGGTGCGTTAATGGCATTGCGTTCGGCAAAGCCCCGCATCACACCGTTGGCTGAATTTATGTCGCGTATAATGCGACGGCGGCCCATCAGCGTTTCCACATAGCCTTTTTCGCGGGCCGAAGCCATGGTATTGTCCATGTATTTTTTAATGCCCGGGAATGTGGCAAAATACTGATCAATGATTTCTGCCGCCTCCTTGCGCGGGATGCCCAATTGCTCGCTCAGCCCGAAAGCCGAAATCCCATATACAATCCCAAAATTCACCGATTTGGCTTTGCGCCTCATATCTTTATCCACATCGGCAAGCGCAACACCAAAAATATTGGCAGCCGTTGCCGTATGTATATCAAGTCCCTGTCGGAAAGCCTCTTTCATGGCATCATCGCCGCTCATCGAAGCAATTATCCGCAGTTCTATCTGCGAATAGTCGGCCGAAAGCAGGGTGTATTCCTCGTTCCTGGGAACAAAAGCTTTGCGTATTTCGCGCCCACGCTCAGTTTTAATAGGTATGTTCTGCAAGTTCGGATTGGTGGAACTCAACCGCCCGGTTGCAGCCACAGCCTGGTTATAACTGGTATGTATGCGACCCGTAACCGGGCTAACCAGCAGCGGCAAAGTATCCACATACGTCGACTTTAGTTTTGCAAGCCCGCGGAAGTCGAGGATCAACTGTACCATGGGATGCTTGTGTACCAATTTCTGCAACACATCCTCGCCGGTTTGGTATTGTTTGGTGGCTGTTTTCTTTGGTTTGTCGTCAATTTTAAGCCTGTCGAAAAGGATTTCGCCCAATTGCTTGGGTGATGCAATGTTAAAATCAACACCGGCAAGTTGCCAAATCTCTTCCTGAACTTTTATAATTTCGGTGTGTAGCTCTTTCGAGAAATCGTTCAATGCCTGCGAATCCAGTTTTACGCCAGCCGACTCAATCCCTGCCAATACCGGGACCAGGGGCATTTCAACCTCGTTGAAAATCTTCAGCGTACCGGTTTCTTTAAGTTTAGGTTCCAGTATTGTGCGGAGTTGAAAGGTAATATCGGCATCCTCGGCTGCGTACTCTTTAATTTGCTCCAGGGGTACAGAGCGCATCGAAGTTTGGGCTTTCCCTTTTTTCCCGATAAGGTATTCGATGCTTACCGGAGAATAATTGAGATAGGTTTGCGCCAAAAGATCCATATTGTGCCTCATATCAGGTTCAATTAGGTAATGGGCCAGCATGGTATCGAAGGTTGGACCTTTGATTTCGATTCCATAATTTCCCAAAACCGCTATATCGAATTTCATGTTCTGCCCGGTTTTCCCGATATTGGGATTGCTGAAAATAGTTTTGAATTTTGCAACAAGTTCATTGGCTTCTTCCCGTTTTTCAGGAACAGGCACATACCATGCTTTGCCGGCTTGTGTGGCAAACGACATCCCAACCAACTCGGCCACAAGGGTATCCAAACCTGTAGTTTCGGTGTCGAAGCAAAATGAAGAGGATTGTTCCAATTCTGCAATCAGTTCGGACAGGCTGTCTTCGGTATCGGCGGCACGGTATTCGTGTGGGGTGTTTTCAATGGTTTTAAGCGTACTTTCAATAGGCTCAAAAGGCACTTCGGCAATGCTGAACAAATCGCCTTGTCCGGTTTGGGTTGCTGGTTTTGTTGAAACAGGTTTTGTTGATGTTTGTATGCCTCCCGGATTCAGCGACAAATCGGTAAACACCCTTTGCGCAAAAGTGCGGAATTCCAGTTCGTCGAGCAGGGTTTTGAGTCTGTCCACATCCGGAGGATCCAGGTGCAAATGGGTTTCGTTGAATTCTATAGGCACATCGAGTATAATGGTGGCGAGTTGTTTGGAGATAATTGCCGATTCGCGTCCATTTTCCACCTTGTTTTTAAGGATCTCGTTTTTGATGTATTTGGCATTTTCCAGTACACCTTCCACCGAACCATATTCGGCTAGGAGTTTACGCGCCGTAACTTCGCCAACACCGGGAATGCCGGGGATATTATCCGAAGCATCACCCATCAGTCCAAGGAAATCAATAACTTGAAGCGGATGTTTAATCCCGAACTTTTCGCAAACTTCGGGCACACCCATAATAACAGGTTTTTCGCCGGCTTTGGCAGGTTTGTACATAAAAATGTTCTCGCTCACCAATTGCCCGAAATCCTTATCTGGCGTTACCATATACACCTGATAACCTGCCTGCTCGGCCTCTTTGGCCAAAGTTCCTATAACATCGTCGGCCTCGTAGCCATCCACATATAGTGTCGGTATATTGAAAGCTCTTATTAATTCTTTGATGTAAGGAATTGACAAAGCGAGGTCTTCGGGCATGGATTGGCGGTTTGCTTTATAACCCACAAAGTCGGTATGCCTCGCAGTGGGTGCCTGCGTGTCGAAAGCAACCCCGATATGTGAGGGTTTTTCGTTTTTCAACAGCTCGTACAACGTATTGGCAAAACCCATGATGGCTGAAGTGTTCAGCCCTTTGGAGTTGTAACGCGGGGTGCGCTGCATGGCAAAAAAGGCACGGTATATCAAAGCCATGCCGTCTAACAGAAATAGTTTTTCCACAGTTTGTTTTTTGGAAGTGTAAAGATAGGAAGAAAGATGATGTTGGATTGAGGAATTCGGAATTCGGATTGCGGATTGTGCTCCCCAACCCCTAAAACCTAACCCCCAACCCCTCCCTACAAAGTGATTCTCCTATTTATATACCACGAATAATCGGGCATAATTATCTCATAATCAGTTTTGAATAATTTGGACGAAATGATAAAATCGGCGGTGGAGCGGTTGCATGCCACCGGAATATTGTACAAAACCGAAATGCGTTCCAATGCTTTTACATCAACTTCGTGGGGGTGTGGTTCCATAGGATCCCAGAAAAATATCAGCACATCAATCTTGCCTTCGGCAATCATGGCACCCAATTGTTGGTCGCCACCAAAAGGGCCGGATTTTAATTTTTTAATCTGAATTTCTTCTAATTTATCATCGTCCATACGCGAGGCAAGGGCTTCACCTACCATGCGCCCTGTTGTTCCGGTACATACAAGTTTATGATCCTTAAGTATTTCCCAGTTCCATTGCACCCATTCTACAAGGTCTTTCTTGCAATTATCATGTGCCACAAGGGCTATGTTTTTTGATTTTGCCATTTTTGCTTGGTTAATTGTTATTGGAAATTAGAAAATGGTAGTTGAAGTCTAAATTTGTTGCGATGCTCCAAGTGCAGTTAGAAGCTGCAAAGATACGATGCTGACAGGAAAATATATGTAAAGTTTTTTTAACCCTATTATTTGGCCACAGACCATTACATTAACTCAACAACACCGAAACTTATAGGATTGCCACTAATAATGACTTGATTCTCAACACAAATAGAATTCGATTACCATATTTCGCGGCTAAAGTGTAATTTTGCGGCATCCGATAAAAATCCACTGGTACAAAAACCTCATTTTTCTGAATGAAGAAAAACACCACACCTCGACATATTCAGGCAAAACAAGCCAAACCTGTAATTGCTGTCGAAAAGCCTACGGAAATAAAACTAAGAGTTTTTTCATTGGCATTTTGGCTTAAAACCATCCTTTTTGCTTTTGCGTTTGTGCTTTATGGCAATACCATGAAAAACGGATATTCGCTTGACGATTTGTATGTTACATACAACAATCCCATGGTCAATAAAGGGATAAAGGCCATTCCACAGATATTGGGATCGAGGTATATTAACATCAATGCGGAAGCAGGTGGGACTATGAATTTTGGATACCGACCTCTCACTAAGGTTATGTTTGCCGTAGAGCACGAACTTTTCGGCGAATCACCTTCAACCAGCCATTTGATAAACATACTTTTATATGCAATCACTTTACTTGTACTTTTTTCGATATTGCGAAAACTATTTGAGAGCTATTCCATCTGGTTCCCGTTTCTGATAACAGCACTTTGGGCAGCCCATCCGGTTCACACAGAAGTGGTTGCAAGTTTAAAAAACAGAGAAGAAATAATAAGTCTGCTTTTTGGATTGTTTGCGGTGCAGAGTTATATCACATATTCCCGGAAAGGTTCATTTCAGTACCTTTTACTTGGAGCCTTGATGTTTCTAATGAGCATTTTCTCCAAACCTTCTACCCTTCCTCTGCTTGCCGCAATCCCGTTTACGCTCTATTTTTTCAACAAAGCCGACCTTAAAAAAGCTGCTTTCATAACGGGTTCCATGATTTTTGTCTCCATTTTGGCTGTGCTTTTTGTCAAGATGTACCTTCCCGAAATCAACAGGCCCATGCTTTTCTTCGAAAACCCGTTGGCATTTGAGAAAAATTTTATACATCGTTTTGCCACAGGCATGTATGGTTTAATTTTATATGTAAAACTGCTTTTTTACCCTCATCCTTTAGTGTTTTATTATGGGTATAATACCATTCCTGTTGTTGGTTTGTTCAACATTTGGGTAATCCTTTCCATTCTTTTACATGTTGGCTTATTGGTTTTTGCAGTGTTGAAATTCCGCGAAAGGCATATTTTGTCGTTTGCAATTTTCTTCTACCTAATTGTTATGTCGATGTATTCCAATATCGTAAAGCCACCGGCCGGTATCATTGCCGAAAGGTTTTTATATATTTCATCACTGGCATTCAGCATTATAGTAGTTTATTTTATTTTTAAATTACTTAAAGTACCTTTTGAAAATGCAGTTAAAAACAATCAAATCCTGAAAGTGGTTTTAGTACTGATGGTATTGATTATCCCTTTTACTGCAAGGACTTTTGTGCGGAACAAGGATTGGAAATCGCAATTGAGTTTGTTTTCGCATGATATTCAATACCTGGAAAATTCGGCAAAAGCAAATTACATTTATGCCACAACCTTAAAAACAGAACTTATTGAAACACTCGGCAAAACCAATGACCGTGCGGGGGCCGAACCACAAGTTGCCAAAATAATCAGTTTGTTGGAGCAGACGGTAAAAGTATATCCGGGCTATTTTGAAGCCTGGAACAGCCTGGGCGAAATGTATGCCATGATGAAAAACGATTATGATAAAGCATTGGTTTATTTCTATAAATCAACAGAAGCAAAGCCCGAATATGCTGCTGCCTGGTTCAACCTTGGATATGCTTATCAGCATAAAGAGGATTTGACAAAAGCAATCGAAAATTACCGCATGGCCGTAAAACTCGATACCATGGATCCAAAAGCTGTTTCGAACCTTGCATTCTGTTTGAATAAAACCGGAAATATCGAGGAGGCCGTTTCTCTTAACAAGCGCATTATCAGACTTCGTCCGAAGATGGAAATGCCATATATGAACATTGCCATGTATTACTTCAAACAAGGTGATACGCTTAATGCGGTTAAATCGCTCGAAGACCTTTTGAAAGAAAAACCAAATGCCAAACGTGCCAGCAGGTTGCTGAACCGTTATTATTTAAGCAAAGGAGATACTGTAAAAGCAAATTACTACTTTGAGTTGTTTGATAAGGCTAGTGGAGGGAAGGAGGAGTAGGCTTGTTTTGGTCGGGTTTGGAATCAGGAGATATAGAGAGGGGAGACATGGAGAAGGGAGACATGGTGAGGGGAGAAAAAGAGAGGGGAGACAAGGAGAAGGGAGACAAGGAGAAAGCAAGCAACTTAATATAACCTTCGACTTTCCACATTGCACATCCGACATTGCACATCCGACATCCAACATCGCACATCCCACATTCTAAAAAAAATGCACCCTAACCCTGAAATCCTTAGACTTTTCGATCTGCTGAATTTTGGCAAAATGCATCATGCGGATAAAATTGCGTTTTGCACCAGAAAAGGGGATGCCTGGATAAAAACCACTTTTGAGGAATATGCCCAACAGTCGGATCGGGTTAGCCAAGCCTTGATTTCTTCAGGAATCAAAACGGGTGACAATATTGCTACCATCAGCCGCAACCGGGCTGAATTCAACTTTGTAGATATGGGTATTATGCAAATTGGGGCAGTTCATGTGCCTTTGTATGCTACCATTGATGACCAGAAACTGAAAGCAATTCTCATCGAAACTGCCTGTAAAATAGTTTTTGCCGGAAATGAAAAAATTTATCGGAAAGTTGCTGCTTTAACATTAACAATCCCAACTCTGGAACAAGTAATCTGTTTCGACGAAATTCCTGAAAATGAAACTTTTGAAGCCTTTTTACAAAAAAATGAAGGTGGTTTTTCCAAGGAAAATCTCCAACAAATAAAGGACAGGGTTTTTACAGATGATATTGCATCCATAACCTATATTTCGGGAAGCACAACGGAGGTAAAAGGCATTGTACATTCCCATGCCGACCATATCCACAACTCCTTGGCAATTGCAAAAAGCACCTGCATCACTCACGAAATGAACTTGTTGAGCTTACTTCCGCTGGCTCACAGTTACGAAAGGAGTATTAATTATTGCGTTCAATACCTTGGGGCAACAACCTGGTACAACAGCAATTTTAAAACTCTGGAACAAGAACTTCAGGAAATTAAACCGGAAGTGATTTTTATGGTTCCTTTCCTGATGCAAAAAATTTTTGATCTCCTGGCTTCCAAATTGATACCAGAAATCATTTCGGATAAAAGCCAATTGATGGAACTTCTTCAATTGGCATCAGATAATGAGGCGGGAATTGAAGTTTCTGCTATTTCTGACAACAATAAATTACTGATTGACAAGATTTTTGCTTTATTTCGCCAGGCTATGGGTGGAAACATTAAAATGCTGTATTGCGGTGGTGCGGCTTTGAACCAAAACTTGCGGCGTTTTTTCGATAATTGCGGCATGACATGCTTTGAAGGTTACGGATTGACGGAAGCTGGTCCGGTGGTAGCACACAACAGTCCTTTGATGCACAAAGCCGGGACTGTTGGGAAAGCAGTTTCCGATACCCAAATCAAAATTTCTGATGAAGGCGAAGTGCTGGTAAAAAGTCCTTCTTCGCTTAAAGGATTTTATAAAAATACTTCTGTCGAATCTCCAGTTGATGGCGAAGGCTGGCTTCATACTGGCGATACCGGAATACTTGATGCGGATGGTTTTTTGACGCTAACAGGCGTTTCCAAACGGATTTTTAAACTAAGTAACGGCATTTATACCGATCCACTGACCATCGAAAAAAAGCTTGAATCTATTGCTGGTCTTGCAAAAGCTTTTGTTACGGGTATCAACAAGGATTTTCTTGTTGCCGTTTTAGTTCCGGATTTTGATTCCTTGCGCAATATCCTACAAAACAATATTATTCAGGAATCAAACAATATTACGTTTTTGGAAAACAGCACTATTGCTGAATATTTGCATGACGCGATGCGGCAATATAATACATTGAACCGCGGGACTGAAAACCAGGTAAAATACATTTTTACTTCCGATACCTGGAATACCGAAAACCAATTATTGACTGTTTCTGGGGATTTAAACCGCAAAGCCCTTCAACTCAAATACGGATCGCAAATCGAAGAAATATATCTGTCGGCAAACAAAAGTTAGTTTTATAAATATCAAAAATAGAGACGATTAACTTCAATTTACAAATATCAAAAAATTGTTCCTTTCTAAAAGGTGTACAGTTTTAGTGCTTTCCAGCCGCTTTTTCCGAAACAAGCCAATGCGAATAACGAGGATCGCCGGAGCGGATTTTTTCCTCGAAAGTGAGGCAATAATAATTATAATTGGAAATATATCCCCACATGGCAAATTTCAGGTTTCTCAAATTCCATAACGAACGCCTGAATTGTTTCCGCACAGTTTTGCGGTTGTATAACTTTGTCCATATATCACGCATACTATCAGCAAGTTCGCTGTTAGTCATCATTCCAGGAACGATAACAGGTTCCGAAAAATCGTAGCGGCTCCAATCTTCGGGATAATTGGTAAACAAAATCCGGTTTTCGGATTTCATGCGGTTGTATAACCCGGTTCCTGGCAATGGTGTTAAAATGGTAGTTTGCCAGGCATCCACACTTGATTTCAGGATATAGTTAGAGCGATCGTAAAGTGCTTGTTTCGAATCGGTATCCATGCCAAAAATAAAAGCACCGAGAATGCTTATTCCGTAGCGGTGTATTTTTCGGAAAACTTCTGCGTAGGCGTCAACACCCATATTAAGGTTCAGTTTTTTACCGGTTTCTTTCAATTGTTCGGTTTTTTCCGATTCAATGCCTATTAACACCATGCGGCAACCGCTTCGTGCCGCCCATTTCAGCACTTCCTCGTTATCGGCAAAATTGAGCGAAACCTGTCCTGTCCAATCTATTTTAATTCCTCTGTCAACCATGCCCTTAAAAAGCTCAATTGCCCTTTCCTGGCTTTTTTTGCCATAACCGATAATGTTATCGTCGCAAAAAAACACCAATTTGGTTGGCAGTTGTTCCAGTTCGTCCAATACTTCGCTAATTGGCCTTAGCCTATACTGGCATCCGTTAAAAGTGGAAACCGAACAAAAATCGCATTGCATGGGGCAGCCGCGCGTAGTTTGTATTGCCGAAAATAAATATTCCTTGCTGAGCAAATCGTGTCGGGGCATGGGTTTACCGCCAAGTTCCACTAATTCGCCCTTGTATTTTTTTTGCAGCGTATTGGCTTCAAAATCGGAAATTACCTTATACCAAATACTTTCGGCCTCGCCAACCACAACCGAATCAACGTATTGTAATGCTTCATCAGGTAACATGCTTGCATGTATCCCACCCATTACGGTTTTTATTCCGTGTTTCCGATAAATTTCAGATAGTTCATAAGCCCTGGAAGCAGTAGAGGTAAAGGAGGTAAACCCAACTAGATCAGCAGTTTCAAACTCAAAAGCATCGAAATTTTCGTCCAATATTTTTATTTCCCAATGTTCGGGTGTTAATCCGGCTATTATAGCAAGGTTCAAAGGCGGGTAAGTGGACAAAATACGCATCCTCAATCCTTTACGGCGTTGGTTTGCAGGGTTTATCAGTAATAATTTCAGCTTTTTATGCTCCATAAAGTTTCCGAAAATTGTAAGGATAGTTGTGTGTATCTATTTTCAAAGATAGATAGAAAATTCTATATGACTTCATTGTTGGGTTAAGGAAACAAATCGGAAGATATTTAATGTATTCTGTTAAAAAGCTAAATATCTGTTTATCTAATAATTACCTCTGACTAACTTAATAGCCAATGCAAGGACAAATCACCATTCTTTTCATAATCCTGTACTTTACCTGATTGATTTTCCCCGTCAGGGGATTAACCTAATACATTGAATGTTAATGTCCTACGGACAATGCAATGATACACTATCATTTAACTATTAGTATTGATTCCCTACGGGAAAACAAATGGCTACTCAATTTTTGTTTTTCAGCAGGTCTTACTTACTGGAAAATCAGCAATGCTTTAATACCGTTTTTCATTCTGTATCCCAACAAAAAACACATTTTATGCACATGAAAACAATGCCTTCTTTCTCATTTGTTATCAATTTGCCAGCAATGTTTTAACTGCTTCAAACACATATCTTCCACCATTTTTTATATCACAAATTATACTATCTTTGCAGCCTTTAAAAAATTAGCTTAACTTGCCTCCTTATGGGAACTAAATATACTGAATATAAACAACTTAGCTTAACCCGCATAGGCGATGAAGTTCTGGATTTCTGGAACTCGAACCATATTTTTGAGAAAAGCCTCGAAAACCGCAGCGAACAAACTCCTTACATTTTTTACGAAGGCCCGCCTTCGGCAAATGGCATGCCTGGCATACATCACGTTATGGCACGGGCGATAAAAGATATTTTCTGCCGCTACAAAACCCTCAAAGGATTTTTTGTCGAGCGCAAAGCTGGTTGGGACACCCACGGCCTGCCCATCGAAATTGCCGTTGAAAAAACCTTAGGGATTACTAAAGAAGACATCGGCAAAAAAATCAGTGTTGACGATTACAACAAAGCCTGCCGCAGCGAAGTGATGAAATACAAGGATCGCTGGGATGACCTTACAAAAAAAATCGGCTATTGGGTCGATCTCGACAATCCATATATCACTTTCGACAATACCTATATCGAAACTTGCTGGCATTTACTTTCGGAATTGTACAAAAAAGGCCTTATTTACAAGGGTTATACCATACAACCATACTCGCCAGCTGCCGGTACAGGCCTTAGTACCCACGAACTAAATCAGCCGGGAAGCTATCGCAATGTAAAAGACAATACTGTAGTTGCACAATTTAAGGTAAGGAAAGATACCGGGCACGAACTTATCCAAACTCTGTTTGGAAACAGCAAAACAGAAGTTTTTATACTTGCATGGACAACTACACCATGGACTTTGCCATCAAACACAGCTCTTGCGGTAGGGAAAAACATAGAATATGTACTCGTAAATACATTTAATCCATATACTTACGAGCCAGTTAAAGTAGTTGTGGCAAAACCTCTTTTTGCCAAGTATTTCCCTGAGAAAAATGCTGAAATCCCTATGAGCGAATATGTTCCGGGACAAAAAACCATCCCTTTCGAAATCCTTGAATCATTCACCGGAAAAGATCTGGCCGGCCTCAGGTATGAGCAGCTTTTGCCTTACGAACAACCAGAAAGCGGTGACGCATTTGTTGTAATTACCGGCGATTTTGTTACTACCGAGGATGGAACCGGTATTGTACATATTGCCCCAAGTTTTGGTGCCGACGACTTTAAAGTGGCAAAACAAAATGGCATCGGTGCACTTACCCTTGTAGATAAAACCGGACGCTTTACCGAAAGTATGGGCGAATTTGCAGGACGGTTTGTAAAATCGGAATATGCCCAAGACAACGATCCTCAAAAAGGCGAAAACGTTGATGTTGATATAATTGTAAAGCTTAAAAAAGAAAACAAAGCTTTTAAAACCGAAAAATACGAACATACCTATCCGCATTGCTGGCGCACCGATAAACCTATCCTTTATTATCCTTTGGATTCGTGGTTTGTGCGCACCACCGCTTTGAAGGATCGCATGATCGAACTCAACAAAACCATTAACTGGAAACCCGAAGCCACCGGAACCGGGCGTTTCGGGAACTGGCTCGAAAACTTGTTGGATTGGAACTTGTCACGTTCGAGGTATTGGGGAACGCCTCTTCCGATTTGGGTAAGCGAAGACCGCAGCGAAGAAATTTGCATTGGCTCCATTGCCGAGCTGCAAGCGGAAATAGAAAAATCAATTGCGGCAGAATTCATGGATACCAATCCTTTTGCAAAATTTGTACCGGGCGACAACTCGAACGAAAACTACACCACTTTCGACCTTCACCGCCCGTATGTTGACGATATTTTCCTTGTTTCGCCCACAGGCAAAAAAATGATACGCGAAACCGACCTTATTGATGTTTGGTTCGATTCGGGTGCGGTTCCTTATGCACAGTTCCATTACCCTTTCGAGAAAAACAGCAGCCGTCCCGAATATTTCCCCGCCGATTTTATAGCCGAAGGCGTAGATCAGACGAGAGGCTGGTTTTACACACTTCATGCCATTTCCACACTGGTATTCGATTCGGTAGCATTTAAAACAGTAATTTCCAATGGTTTGGTGCTCGATAAAACCGGTAATAAAATGTCGAAACGCCTCAACAATGCAGTTGAGCCTTTTGAGACACTTGCAAAATATGGCCCTGATGCTTTGCGCTGGTACATGATTACCAATTCGCAACCCTGGGACAACCTGAAATTCGACCTTGAAGGCATTGCCGAAGTTCAGCGCAAGTTTTTTGGTACCCTATACAACACATACAATTTCTTCGCTTTGTATGCAAACATTGATGGGTTCAATTATTCGGAAGAAGAAATCCCATTCGACGAAAGGCCGGAAATTGATCGCTGGATACAATCGGAACTCAACAGCCTGATCAAAAATGTGGATGATGCTTTCGCAGATTACGAACCTACCAAAGCGGGACGACTGATTGCAGATTTTGTTAACGAACACCTCAGCAATTGGTATGTACGACTTTCGCGACGCCGTTTCTGGAAAGGAGAATACACCAGCGATAAAATTTCAGCTTACCAGACTTTATACCGTTGCCTCGAAGTTGTGTCGAAGTTGGCTTCGCCCATAGCGCCATTCTTCATGGAAAGATTGTTTATTGACCTGAACTCCGTTTCAGGCATCGAAAAATCAGAATCAGTACACCTCACAGATTTCCCTGTTGCCGACGAAAGCAAGATCGATACACAGTTGGAAGAACGTATGCAGTTGGCGCAACAGGTTTCGAGCATGGTTTTGAGCCTTCGCAAAAAAACCAACCTACGGGTACGTCAGCCCTTGCAAAAAATACTTATCCCGGTTGTTGGCGAACACATCCAACTACAACTCGAAAAAGTCAGCAATTTGATCCTCAGCGAGGTAAATGTTAAAGAACTTGAATACATCAACGAATCCAAAGGATTTTTGGTAAAAAAGATAAAACCAAATTTCAAGACCCTTGGTCCCCGTTATGGTAAACTTATGAAAGAAATTGCCACAGCCGTTGGTGGGTTTACACAAGATGATATCAACCAAATTGAAGCCGAAGGGCAATTTAATCTGCAAATCGGGGCCGAAACCGTTGAAATGACCTTGGCCGATGTGGATATCATTACCGAGGACATTCCAGGTTGGGTTGTAGCAAATCAGGGAAACCTAACCGTTGCATTAGATATAACGGTTACCGAAACACTTCGCGAAGAAGGCATTGCCCGCGAATTGGTGAACCGAATCCAAAATATCCGAAAAGACCGCGGTTTCGAGGTTACAGATAAGATAACATTGACGTTACAAAAAAATGATTTGATAACGGCTGCAATTTCAAACTTTAATAGCTACATTTGCTCTGAAACATTGGCCGGTTCGTTTACAATTTCGGATGAAATTTTAACTGATGCTGAAATACTTGAACTAACCGATGAGATATTTGTAACCTTAAAAGTTGAAAAAATGTGTTAATGCGATAATGTGTTAATGCGATAATGTGTTGATGCGATAATGTGGTAATTTGAAAATGCGGTAATTTGAAAATTTAAAAATGGGGGTGAGTAATAGCATTATCCATAATACAAAACCCATCAACCCATCAACCCATCAACAACTCAACAACTCAACTCATCAACCAACACCTCAACCCATCAACCAACACCTCAACCAACACCTCAACCTATCAACCAATCAACCTATCAACCAATAAACCAACCCATTAACTTTTAAAAATTAAAAACTATGAAAGCGGAAGACGAAAGCGTAAGGACCCATTTTTCTGATGAGGAATTGATTGAATTCCGTGAGCTGATAAATGATAAACTCGGAAAGGCACGGCACGACCTTATTTTGCTCACAGAAGCCTATACCAACAGCAACGATAACGATACAATGGATACTTCCCCAACGTTTAAAGTGTTGGAAGAAGGCTATCAGGTATTGTCGAAAGAGGAGAATGCCCGCTTGGCTGGCCGTCAGGAAAAATTTATCCAAAGCCTCGAAAATGCCCTGGTACGTATCGAAAACAAAACTTATGGCATTTGCCGCGAAACTGGCAAACTTATTTCGAAAGAAAGGCTTCGCAGTGTTCCTCATGCAACATTGAGCATGGAAGCCAAACTAAAACAGAAATAACCTGAACCCAGGATATCGTGCTGAAGAAATCGTTTTTAGTTGTTTTTATCGTCCTGTTTATTGATCAGGCATTAAAAATCTGGATTAAAACCAACATGACCTTAGGCCAGGAATTTCATATTGCTGGCAATTGGTTTATTATCCATTTCACCGAAAACAACGGCATGGCTTTCGGCCTGCAGTTTGCCGGAGGATACGGTAAGCTGGCACTTAGCCTTTTCAGGATAGTGGCCGTGCTGTTTTTGGGCTGGTATATCAACCGTCTGGTTAAAGAAAAAACCAGCTTCGGTGTAATCTTCTCCTTCTCGCTCATTTTGGCTGGGGCAATGGGCAATATTATCGACAGTGTCTTTTATGGGCATTTTTTCAGCGAAAGCACCTATTTCGATTTGGCCAGATTTTTGCCCGAAGAAGGTGGATATAGCAGTTTGCTGCATGGCAAAGTTGTTGATATGTTCTATTTTCCAATATTGGAAGGGAATTATCCAATGTGGCTTCCATTTTGGGGAGGCGATAGCTATATTTTCTTCCGTCCAGTCTTCAATGTGGCCGATTCGGCAATCACAAGCGGTGTATTTATCCTTTTGATCTTTCAAAGGCAATTTTTTCAGTCGCATAACGAAAAATCTGGCGAAAACATTGAAAGCATTGAAAAAGAAAACACGACAGGCATAAAAAACATTGAACCTGAAATTGAAGAATAAAGATTTTAAGGTGTCCTTATATATAGAACAAAATCTGCTTTCTTTCTGCTATCCTACCCCGAATAACAGTTAAATCCGACCTAAACCGAAAAATAATATAAATTAGGCAGTTAATTACGATTTGTTTTTTAAATTTGCTCACTAATTCAAAAATAATATGGCTCAAAAAATAATCGGTAAAATTTCGCAGATCATAGGCCCGGTAATCGACGTGTCCTTCGACGAAAATGTTCCACTTCCCAATATCTATGATGCACTGGAAGTTACCAACGAACATGGAAACGTTATCGTTTTGGAATGTCAACAAGATATTGGTGAAAATACAATCCGCAGCGTTGCCATGGATTCAACCGATGGTTTGAGCCGTGGGATGGAAGTGGTATCAACCGGCATGACAATTTCTATGCCTGTTGGCGATGCGATCAAAGGCCGTTTGTTCAATGTAATCGGCAATGCCATTGATGGTATGCCTGCCGTTTCGAGGGAGCGTACAGCCAGTATCCACCGCGATCCACCAAAATTCGAAAACCTCTCCACTTCAAAAGAAGTACTTTATACAGGTATAAAAGTTATTGACTTAATTGAGCCATATTCAAAAGGTGGAAAAATTGGTTTGTTCGGTGGTGCCGGCGTTGGAAAAACGGTTATCATCATGGAGCTTATCAATAACATTGCAAAGAGTTATGCCGGGATGTCGGTTTTTGCCGGTGTTGGCGAGCGTACCCGCGAAGGCAATGATTTACTCCGCGAAATGATCGAATCGGGCGTTATCAACTATGGCGATGCCTTTAAGGAAGATATGGAAAAAGGCGGCTGGGATTTATCGAAAGTAGATCCTGTAGAGCTTGAAAAATCACAGGCAACACTTGTTTTCGGCCAGATGAACGAGCCACCGGGAGCACGTGCACGTGTTGCTTTGTCGGGACTTACTGTTGCCGAATATTTCCGCGATGGCGATGAGCAGAGCGGAGGCCGCGATATCCTTTTCTTTATCGACAACATTTTCCGTTTTACCCAAGCAGGTTCCGAAGTATCGGCCTTGCTCGGACGTATGCCTTCAGCCGTAGGTTATCAGCCAACACTTGCAACCGAAATGGGTGTGATGCAGGAACGTATTACTTCAACAAAACGTGGTTCCATCACATCGGTACAAGCAGTTTATGTACCCGCCGATGACCTTACCGACCCTGCACCGGCAACCACTTTTGCCCACCTTGACGCAACCACCGTATTAAACCGTAAAATTGCCGAACAAGGAATTTATCCCGCTGTTGACCCACTTGATTCCACTTCGCGGATCCTTAGTCCTGATATCGTTGGTGAAGAACACTATAACACAGCCCAACGTGTGAAAGAAATCCTTCAACGGTATAAAGAACTGCAGGATATTATCGCCATCCTTGGTATGGACGAACTTTCTGACGAAGATAAATTGGTAGTTCAACGTGCCCGCCGCGTGGCTCGTTTCCTCTCACAGCCTTTCTTTGTTGCTACCCAGTTTACAGGAATACCTGGAGCTTTTGTGGCAATTGAAGACACTATCAAAGGATTTAAAATGATACTTGATGGCGAAGTTGACGAATATCCCGAATCAGCTTTCAACCTGGTTGGCACCATCGAAGAAGCCATCGAAAAAGGAAAGAAAATGTTGGCCGGCAACTAACAGCCTAACAGCCTTAAAATGAAAATAGAAATAATAACCCCCGACACCACAATCTACGAAGGAGAAGTTTCGTTGGCCCAGTTGCCCGGGCTTGATGGCTCATTCGAAGTATTGAACAACCACGCCCCAATGATTGCCGCCCTTAAAAAAGGCAAGGTAAAAGTAATTGATACCAAAAAGAACACACTGTTTTTTGATATTAATGGCGGGGTAGTGGAAGTGCTGAAAAATAAATTATTGGTTTTGGCCGAATAGCCAATCCAACAATAATATTTTAAAGAAAGGAGGATAATGTCCTCCTTTTTTATTGTACGGCCTTTCGCAAAAGGAATTTTTAAATGTTGAGGTCGCTCCGAAAACCAAAAAATAAAGAAACGCCAATAAGGCGCTATGGCTCAAAGATTCACAAAGCATTGCTATTCAGCGTTATAAACTTAGTGCAACTTATAAACTTTGTGCCTTTGTGGCGAAAATAGACTTTTTCGGAGTGGTTTCAATGATAGCATTTTAAAATTGCAATATAAAAAACATGCGCTGAAAAGCAGGAATGTGGCTGGGAAAACCCCATTATTGCCCAATTTCGGAAGTTATTCTGAAATAACTCCGGCTTTTGTGAAAAAATACATATATGGTATGGTTCTTTACCATAATTTTGTGAAGGCATTAAAAAGTTTTCCAACCTAATTCCTGTGGAAGTTTTCAGATTTTTACTTTTCCCATTCGCATTGCTTTACGGACTGGTTACAAAAGTCCGCAATATCTTGTTTGATACAAAAATCCTTCCTTCCGCACATTTTCAAACCCCTATAATTTCTGTTGGCAACCTTGTTGCTGGTGGTTCGGGCAAAACCCCTATGGTTGAGTATATTACCCGCTTGATTAGCAGCAACAGAAGCATCGCCATACTTAGTAGAGGATATAAGCGAAAAACAAAAGGGTATAGGCTTGCTAACGACAGCGATACATCCGAAACCCTCGGCGATGAACCTCTGCAATACCACCAAAAATTTTCAAACGTAAATGTGGCAGTGTGCGAAAGCCGCAAGGAAGGTATCAAGAAATTAATTAATGCCATTCAACCTTTAGATGCCGTAATCCTCGATGATGCCTTTCAGCACCGGTTTGTAAAACCCAAACTATCGATACTCGTTACCGACTATTATAAGCTTTTTACCAAGGACTGGCTATTGCCTTATGGCATGTTGCGCGAACATATTTCGGGCCGTAAGCGTGCCGAAATAATTGTAGTTACCAAAACACCCCGCATTTTTTCGCCTATCGTCCGCAAACAGTTATTAGAGGAAATTAAACCCTATCCAGGTCAATTGGTGTGTTTCTCGTATATAAATTATCTTCCTTTTGTGCCGGTTTACCCCGAAAGGTTTAACAGTTCCATTAATCCCGACAATGTATATTCTATCATTATGGTAACCGGTATTGGAAACCCAGGGCCAATGGAAGAATATCTCCGACGCCAATGCACCGATTTGGAACTTATGGAATTTGCTGACCATCATGCATTTACAAGTAAGGAATTGTTGCTGCTAAGTGAGAAGTTTAAATATTTGCCTACCAGGCGGAAAATTATTGTTACCACCGAAAAAGATGCCAAGCGCCTCCAAAACAAAGAAGCTATCGAAATATTGGGCGATTTGCCGGTTTTTTATACACCAATTGCCTTCGACTTTCATCCCGCCGACAAAATTTTGTTCGATCAGGCTGTAAACCAATCGTTGGGAAGCAGTGCCAAAGTGTAAAAAGTATTTTTGAAATATAAAACAAGCTTGAATGTTTTATAATTTTATAGTCCCAATTTCTTGAAAATCCCAACTTTTAAAAATATTTCCAAATGAAAAACCTTCTCCTTTTCGCAATTGTACTGCTGCCATTTTTTGCCCATGCACAGTTCGATCAATGGCTTCCTAACCGCGCCATGACCGATTCGAGCCATCAAAACCGGAATGCATTCCTGATAGGCCAATATTACGAAAACATTTTATTGTGGGATCAGGAATTGGATGCGAACACCACTCAGATTTGCTACAAAAACATGAACCCAAATTATGTAGCAAACTCGCAAATTGCACTTTATCAACCTAATGTAAAACTAACCAACCCTGTTGGTATAGTGTTTGGATCAGTAACAACGCCCAGTGAATTCCTACTCATGTATCAAACCAACGAAGGCAATGGCATCGACCTAAAGGCATCTTTCCATCAAGCGAGCGGAATATTTACAACTCCTGTTAGCCTGTCGGCGATGCCTGGCGATGATATTGGCTTGGTAACCGATGGATATAATTTGGCAGCCTGGGAGAACACTGGGAAAATTTATATTTCGCAGTATAATTATCTAACTAATTCCTTCACACTTCCGCATGTAGTTGATTCCGCAGAAGTGCATTCGCCGATATTGACAACTAACGGGCTGAGTTATCTAAAACCCAATGGCGACAGTACTTATGTGGTTACTGTTAGTGTTTGGTACAACCAAAATACCTGGACAATCAGCCCTGCAAGTTCTCAATCTGTGGTAGGCGAGTGTTCGGCCCTTGCTTCTTCAGGGATATTTTCGTTTGGCAATTTCGGGTTGCAAAGTAAAGTCGGATCGAATCCTACAGGATTAGTATTTACCGATGGTTGGAACTTTGAACTTGCATACATGAATTCTCCAAACTACAACTATACGCAACCTGCCATAGACCAAATGACGTTGATCACAAAATCGTCAGCCTTTCCCACTATTCTAGCTTTTGTATCAGATTCGCTCACCGAGAAAGAAATTTTTGCCATTGCACCCACTTATGAGGGGCTGCAAAACATATCGCTATGGCCCGGAAAGGACGAGAACCCTAAGTTTTTTACAACTTTCCCAAAGGGTTATTCAGTGGCGGTCAACCTGTTTTGGGAATCGGAGCGCGAAGGTTTCAGCACCATTTATGGCTCCCATTACGATTATCTGTTCGGAGGAATTTCCGAAAACCAGAAAGAGCAAAACATACTGGCAAAACCCTGCCCGTTCGATAAGGAAACCAGCATTTTATTCCGCGCCACCGGGGTTTCACAAGTAAGGATATTGGATTTACAAGGCAGGAATGTGAAAAACCTCTTGCCACACACCGATGCCGATGGTTGGTTCAAAGCGGTTTGGGATGGCACCAACGAAAGTGGAAAAAGGGTAGCTCCGGGCAGTTATATGGTGGTAGCCATTACTGGAAACGGGACGGAAAGTTTGATTATTGTTAAAAAGTAACTGTTTTTCTATTTCTGCAACCAGGTTTTTGAACTTTTCAGCTTTCTGCTGTTACTGATATTTCAGCCCATTTGGCATTTTATACAGTTATTTTCCTAATTTTGACCGAACATATCTAAGTAGTAAACGTTTCTGATAAAAAAATATATGGACGAGTTATCCTTTCTGAGTAATGCCGATAATGCTGCAATCGAGGAATTGTACCGGCAGTACAAACAGGATCCCGAAAGCATAGAATTGGGGTGGCGAAGGTTTTTTCAAGGTTTTGAATTCAGCGGCAAGCTAATGCCACAGGATGATATGAAACCCGGCGAATTTAAAGTTATCGACCTGATTAACGAATACCGGAAACGCGGCCACCTTTTCACTAAAACTAACCCGGTGCGTACCCGGCGTACCTATTCGCCAACGCTTCACATCAATAATTTCGGTCTTATCGACGAGGACCGCGAACAGGTTTTTAAAGCCGGTGGCGAAATTGGCATTGGCGATGCCTCGCTCAATAAAATTATCGAACACCTCGAAATAACCTATTGCCAAAGTGTTGGCGTGGAATATGCCTACATCCGTCGCCCCGAAATCCACGAATGGCTGATGGCCAGGATGGAACACACCCGGAACACCCCTGTTTTTGCCCGCGAAAAGAAATTGCATATCCTCAAGGAATTGAGCCGTGCCGTGCTTTTCGAGAAATTCCTGCATAAAAAATACATAGGCCAAAAACGGTTTTCGCTCGAAGGCTGCGAATCGCTGATACCTGCCATTGATGCAATCGTGAACAAAGGAGCCGAAACCGGGATAAGCGAATTTATTATCGGTATGCCTCATCGCGGAAGGCTCAACGTACTGGCCAACACACTTGGCAAGGCGTATCAGGATATTTTCAACGAATTCGAAGGCAAACTTCTGGAGGACGAATACCTGCTTGGCGATGTAAAATACCATCTCGGTTTTTCGTCGGAACGCACTACTGCCGATGGCCGGAAACTGCAACTTTCGCTTGCCCCAAACCCATCGCACCTCGAAACCGTAGGGCCTGTGGTTGAAGGGATTACCCGCAGTAAAATTGATTCGGATTACCATAGCGACACAAATAACATTGTGCCCATTGTGATTCATGGCGATGCTTCCATTGCCGGACAAGGCGTTGTGTACGAAACGCTTCAGATGGCCGACTTAAAAGGGTATTCCACCGGAGGAACCATTCACCTTGTTGTGAACAACCAGATTGGCTTCACCACCAATTACTTAGATGCGCGAAGTTCGGTTTATTGCACCGATGTTGCCAAAACAACGCAATGCCCAATCTTCCATGTAAATGCCGATGATGTGGAAGCCGTGGTTTACACCGTTGAACTTGCAGTTGAATACAGGCAGCGTTTCCATAAAGATGTGTTTATTGATTTGCTTGGCTACCGTAAATACGGCCATAACGAGGGCGACGAACCCCGTTTCACACAGCCGATTTTGTACAAAATCATCGAAAGGCACGACGACCCACGGAGCATTTATGTAAATAAGCTTTTGGAACAAGGCTCGATAACCGTACATGAAGCGGCAGCCATCGAAAAAGCCTTCCTTGCTGAGTTGGAGCAAGACTTGTTGGAATCGAAAGAAGATGAAAAAGCCAGGGTAATCACGTTTCTCGAAAATTCGTGGCATAACCTGCACCCGGCCACTGAGGCAGATTTCCTTAAACCGGTAAATACTAATGTGAATTTCGACCTTTTGCTCGAACTTACAAAAAAAATAACCGCTGTTCCTCAAGGGAAGCCGTTCTTTAAAAAACTTGTGCGCCTGATGGAAGAACGCCATACTATGTTTGCTGAAAAAGGCACTGTGGATTGGGCAATGGGCGAGTTGTTGGCTTATGCTTCCTTGCTCGAAGAAGGGATTCCGGTGCGTGTAAGCGGTCAGGATTCGGAGCGTGGCACATTTTCGCACCGCCACGCAGTGCTTACCATGGAGGATTCGGAAGAAAAATACACACCTTTACAGCATATCAGCGATAAGCAGGCACCTTTCCAGATTTACAATTCGCCACTTTCGGAATACGGGGTACTTGGTTTTGAATACGGATATTCGCTTGCAGCCCCATTTTCGCTCACCATTTGGGAAGCTCAGTTTGGCGATTTTATGAATGGAGCCCAAATTGTAATAGACCAATATATAGTAAGTGCCGAGGAAAAATGGCGCGTGATGAACTCTTTGGTGATGCTGCTTCCGCATGGGTACGAAGGGCAAGGTCCCGAACATTCGAGTGCCCGCATGGAACGTTTCCTGCAACAATGTGCTGAAAACAACATACAAGTTGCCAACTGCACCACCCCATCCAACTTTTTCCATTTGTTGCGCCGCCAGGTACACCGCGATTTCCGTAAACCTTTGATTGTATTCACACCAAAAAGTTTGTTGAGGCATCCTGAATGTATCTCACCGGTTGCAGCCCTATCGAGAGGATCTTTTCAGGAAGTGATCGACGACGATACCGCCAACCCAAGCCAGGTTACCCGGGTGAATTTCTGCAATGGAAAGGTTTATTACGACCTGATTGCCGAGCGTCGCAAGCGCGAACACAACAACATTGCTTTTGTGCGCATTGAGCAATTGTATCCTTTCCCATTGACAACTTTGCACGAGGTGTTAAAAAGGTATCCTAACGCAACCAAATTTGCCTGGGTACAGGAAGAACCTGCCAATATGGGTGCATGGTCGTTTATTTTGCGTCATTTTAAAGGCGTAAAACTTTTACTTGTGGCCCGGCCAGAAAGCGGAAGCCCTGCAACTGGTTCGCCGAAATTGCACGTTCAGCGGCAAGCAAAAATTATTGATAAGGCTTTTGGCGACTGCACCTGCGAAAACCGCAACCTTACCTGTAAAATGCTATGTGCACCAAAGGAATGGAAAGCGGCGGAGAAGGTTTAGAATTGTTCAAGGTTTAAAATGGTTCAATCGCTGCGCTGTTAAAGGTTCAAAAATGGTTCAAAGGCTGCGCTGTTCAAAATGGTTCAATCGCTGCGCGTTCAAGGTTGTTCAATCGCTTCGCTCTTCAATGTCCAAAAATGTTCACTTGCTGCGCTGTTCAAGGTTGTTCAAATTTAAAATGATTCAAAACTGCTAATACTATGATTTTAACAAGTTCAAACAGCGAACGCCACCGGCCTTGAACTGCGAAGCATTTAACCCTCGAACAGCGAAGCCATTGAACAGCGAAACGATTGAACCTTTTAATAGCAAAGCGATTGAACCCTTTAACAGCAAAGCGTTTGAACCCTTTAACAGCGAAGCGATTGAACTTTGAACGGCGAAGCCATTGAACCATTAAACAGCGAAGCCATTGAACAGCAAAGCGATTGAACCTTGAACGCCGCAGGCAATTTAACCCTTGAAGATAAAAAACACAAAGAAATAAATTCACATCATGATAATAGAAATAAAAGCTCCAACACCGGGTGAATCAATAACCGAAGTCCAGATTGCAAACTGGTTGGTTAAAAATGGCGATTATGTGGCAAAAGATGCCGAAATCGCCGAGATTGATTCCGATAAGGCTACGCTTACCGTGAACGCAGAAGTGGCTGGTACAATTGCTATCCTTATCGAAGCTGGGGAAACTGTGAGCATAGGCACAGTGATTGCAAAAATCGACAGTGAGGCGGTAGCTCCTGAAGGTGTTTCGCAAACAATGCCGGAGCCTGAAATAAAAACATTTGAACCCATCGAACTTGAAATAAAACAAATTTCTGTTCCTTCCTCCGATGATGGTGATGTTAAAATTACTCCGCTGGCACGGAAAATTATGGAGGAAAAACACCTCACCGGCCGCGAAGTGCTTGAGCAATTAGGGCAAACCCGTATCACACGCCAGGATGTGCTGGATGCAAGTTCAGTGAAAACAAAAGTTGTGCAAGCCCCTCAAACCCCGAAAACTGAAAATTCGCGCGAAGTGGAACGCAAAAAAATGTCAACACTCCGCATTAAACTTGCCCAAAGGCTTGTGAGTGTTAAAAACGAAACTGCCATGCTTACCACATTTAACGAGGTGAATATGAGCCAGATCATGGGCTTGAAAAAGCAGTACAACGAAAAATTCAAGGAAACTTTTGGGGTTGGAATTGGTTTCATGTCGTTTTTTACCAAAGCGGTTACCATAGCTTTGGCGAAATTCCCACAGGTAAATGCCATGATAGATGGTGACGAACTGATATTTCACAAATATGCCGATGTAGGCATCGCTGTGAGCGCACCCAAAGGGCTTGTTGTTCCTGTAATCCGGAATGCCGAAAATTTGTCTCTTGCACAGATTGAACTCCGCATAAAAGAACTGGCAGGCAAAGCCCGCGAAAACAAAATCACGCTCGACGAAATGAGCGGAGGCACATTTACCATTACCAACGGCGGCGTTTTTGGTTCCATGATGTCAACACCTATCCTAAACCCTCCACAAAGTGCCATACTTGGAATGCACAATATTATCGAAAGGCCGATTGCAGTAAACGGTCAGGTTGTGGTAGCACCTATGATGTACGTAGCTTTGTCGTACGATCACCGCGTTATCGATGGCCGCGAATCGGTTAGTTTCCTTGTTATGGTAAAAGAACTTCTCGAAAATCCGGCAAAAATGCTCTTCGAAGGCAATGAGCCGGTTAAAGTATTGTTGGGGTTGTAAAAAGGAACCGAAATCGGCAAATTGATGCTAAAGTCATCATCTGTAAATATTTGGCAAATAAATACAGCTAGAATTCTACACAAAACAAACGGCTGATTCGTTCAGGTTGAAGCAGTTTTTCTGACAATAGTGGTTTTCTACTGAAACCCAGATGTGGCTGGGTTTTAATGAAACCAGTCGGATGTAATTTAACAATACTTTGTGAACCGTTGTGCCGTTGTGTTGCTACAGCAAGCGTTCGACTGAGCTCAAGCCATAGTCTCAGCACACCGCTTAGTGAGTTTCTTTATTGGGGGATTTTCGTAGTTTACGCTAAACAATAGTCCTCCCCAATTGCCCGCTATCTATCAGGTTTGCAATACGTTTGGCATTAATATATTGTTTTTGCAGATCAATGGTTATGTCATCCGATTCTGCGTTTTTTATCTTTTCGAGAAGTTCTTTCAAAATCTGTCTCACACGTTTCGATTTAAACGACAATATTGAATTTGGAATTAGGAAATCAAGTACTTCGTGCTCCTGCAATAAGCGTATTTTGCGTTTTTCCCAGTTGGGACTAAATGTATATTTGGTAGCTATCAGATCAATAACCGGCCCCGAAATGGCATTATCGGGATGGTTGGTGAGTTTTCGATAGTCAATATCCGGGTTAATTTTTAGTTCTTCAACACAAGTATTAAATATAAGCTGAAACTGGGAATTGCTGAAATCCAGGTCATCCGCTTTTATATCGTTTATAATAAAATTGGCTGCTTTCACTTTGTTCTTAACTGGTTCGCCTGTAAGGGGATCCGGATAGTTGGTTTCTATATCATCATCGCCAAAAAGTAATAGTTGCCTGATAATTTCGCGTTCAATATCATCGGTGCTCAAAGCATCAAACGACTCAACCTGCTGCAATGCCGGCTCAGGAGCAAAAAGGTTGTCAATTTCATCAGCTTCCTGAACTGTGGCTCCCGATTTTTGTGTGGATTTTTTTCGCAGCAGTTTGTTCAGTTCGTTCATTATGGCCGATTCGTCCATTTGCATACGGTCGGCACTTTCCTTTACATAAGCAAGGCGTGTAAGCTGATCGGGGATTAATGAAATGCTCTCTATAAAATCTTTTAGCACTGCAACCCTTTTCAGTGGATCGCGGCCGGTTTCGCTTAATAGCAAATCAATTTTAAAATGGATAAAGTCCTTGGCATTTTGTTGTATAAATTCCTGCACTTCGGCACCGCGGCGTGTCCTTGCATACGAATCCGGGTCTTCGCCATCGGGGAAAAGCACAACTTTAACGTTCATGCCCTGCTCCAAAATCATATCAATCCCTCTAAACGACGCTTTTATTCCTGCCGGATCGCCGTCGTAAAGTATGGTAATGTTAGTGGTATAACGTTTTATAAGCCGAATTTGGTCAACGGTGAGCGATGTTCCTGAAGAGGAAACCACATTTTGTACACCCGCACGGTACATGGAAATTACATCGGTATAACCTTCGACAAGGAAACACATATCGTTGGCGGCAATGGCATGTTTGGCGAACGAAATTCCATAAAGGACTTTGCTCTTGTTATAAATTTCGCTTTCGGGCGAATTTACATATTTCGGTTTGGTTTTGTCGGAGGTCATAATGCGGCCGCCAAAACCAATAACACGCCCGGCTTGGCTATGGATTGGGAACATTACCCTTCCACGGAAACGGTCGTAAAGCTTTCCATCCTTGTTGATGCTCAAGCCCGATTTTTCAAGCATATCAATGCTGAAACCATTTTTCACGGCATATTTACTGAAAGCATCCCATTCATCCGGGCTATAGCCTAACTGGAATTCGTGTACGGTTTCGTCGCTAAAACTACGCCCATGGAAATACGACAAGCCAACAGATAAGCCCTCGTCGGTATCAAAAAGCTGGTTGGCAAAAAATTTGGCGGCAAAATCCGTAATGGCCATTAAGCCTTCGCGGGCAGATTTTTCGGCCACTTGTTCGGCAGTTTCAGCCAGTTCCTTTATTTCGATATTATACTTTTTTGCAAGGTACCGAAGAGCTTCAGGGTAGGTGAATTTTTCGTGTTCCATCACAAAATTAACCGAATTGCCAGCTTTGCCACAACCAAAACACTTGTATATCCCTTTGTTTGGCGAAACATGGAACGAAGGAGTGCGCTCATTATGGAAAGGGCACAAACCTGTAAAATTGCTGCCACGCCTTTTCAGCGCAACGAAATCAGCAACAACCTCCTCCACACGGGCGGCATCAAAAATCTGTGATATGGTATCTTGAGGGATCAAAAGCTGGTATTTTTTTTGGTATGCAAAATAACAAAAAAAAGGGTTGCGGGAGGAGGTGGGGTTTCAATGTACCCTTAACATGCTTTGTTAAAACTCATTTGTTGACATAAAAACTTTCTCAAACAATCTCTTTGCCACTGTTTATTGGCGAAGTGTGATAACTCTATAGAAAGCAACCGTATTCATTGATTCCGCATAAAGCAGTCATGTAAAACAAATTGAACTGAACGCCAGGGCAATTGTTCTATTCAGGCTTTATTGGTAGCCGAATAATTTGAAACTTTTAAAAACAATATAATTTTGATAACTTTGCACTAAATTACTTCAAAAGTGTATCTTAAAAAAGCAAACCCTTATTATTTGTTTTTGGACCACTAAGTTGTCAATTAATTTTAACAACGCCTGCGTTAATTTGACTTGTTATCCTTTCGGGACTGACAGGGCGAAGCTATGCCAAAACAAAGTTGAAAACATGCACATTTCCGTGTTTAATTACTTATAAAAGAACGTACTGTTCAAGTTCTGACCTTATTCTAATATACAAAACACTTGAAACAGAACGAAATAAAAAACAGGACGAAACAAGAAATCATGAAACAAAAGCCTGCAAACAAACAATTAGTCAAGCCAATAGCCAAGGTGTCGATAAAAAAAGATGCCACAAAAGGCATTCAAAAACCTTTTTTTCTGGATCAATACATGGGAAAATTTGGTATTTGGATTACGCTTGGTTTGGTTTCTGTATTGATATTCATCATTTTCTTTGACTTTATAATCGGGAATAAATACTATTTATTTAAGGATATTGGGAGTGATTCAATAAATATATCCCTACCTCAATTAACCCTGCTTTCAAAGTATATAAAAAGCGAGGGCTTTCCTATGTGGTCATTTGCACAAGGCATGGGACAAAACATTATGCCTAGCATTGCTGACCCTTTTAGCTGGATAGTATTGCTTTCGGGCACTGAAAACATTGCTTATGGATTTATATGGATGGAAATATCCAAGATGCTGCTTGCTGCAACTTTTTTCTATTTATTCCTTAAGCAATTAAAAGTATCCCACGTGGCTGGAATTGTTGGCACATTGCTATACACCTTTTCCGGGTTCATGATAATTGGCAGTGGGTGGGGGATTTTCTCGGCCGAAGCCTGTTTGCTTGCCCTTTTGTTGTTGGGTTTTGAAAAACTTTATAACCAAAATTCTTGGTATATATTCCCCATCGCAGTAGCATTTATTGTTATGCTTCAACCTTTTGACCTATATTTGTATGGTTTATTCCTGATTTTATATTTTATACTCAGGATACTAACATCTGAAGATGGATCATGGAGAAAATTTGGTTTTCTATCCTTAAAAATGGCAGGTTTTGTGGCTCTTGGAGTTTTGATCAGCTCATTTTTCCTTTTACCGACAATCCAATTAATACTCGACAGCCCTAGGGTTGGTGGGAATTCGTCATACGCCAACAAACTGCTTTCCCATCCTGTTTTTGCACCCGAAGGAAGTATCCATAACACTACAGCCATTATGCGGTTTTTCTCCAACGACCTACTTGGTAATGGCAGCGATTTTAAAGGTTGGTATAATTATCTTGAAGCGCCAATGGTATATATCGGACTGTTGCCTTTGTTGCTTTTCCCTCAGATTTTTATGTTTGTTGAAAAAAAGAAAAAAATTGTTTACGGCCTTTTCATTGCTATTTTTCTTATACCATTTGTGTTGCCGTTTTTCCGTTATGCTTTTTGGCTTTTTTCAGGAGACTACTACCGTGGGTTTTCAATTTTTATTTCTTTGGCTTTCCTTCTCTTTAGTCTTTTAGCGATAAATGAATTGGATAAGGTCAAAAAAATAAACCTCCCACTGTTAATAGCAACAATGGCCGGATTGTCAGCTTTGCTTTACTTCCCTTATACAAACATCAATCAAGTAATTGAAAAAGATTTACGCTCATTGACTTTGCTGTTCCTATTCATCTATTCAGGAATAATAGTCATACTTGGTTATAGCAACAATCGAAATATTGGCAAGGCTTTATTGATTATCGTTGTTTTTATTGAAATCGGCTACATAAACTCCTCATCGATTAAAGAGCGGGTTGTACTTACAAAGCGCGAATCGCTTCAAAAAACTGGATATAACGACAATACCATTGAGGCAACTGCTTTTGTAAAATCAATTGATAAAGGATTTTTTAGAATCAACAAGGAATATGCTTCCGGCCCAGCCATACATACAAGTTATAATGATGCAAAAATGCAGGATTATTATGGCACGTCCTCCTACACCTCGTTCAATCAAAAATATTACATCAAGTTTTTGGAAGAGACAGGCATAATCGAAAAAGGGAAGGAGTTTCAGTCAAGGTGGGCATCCGGGCTTATGTCAAGGCCTTTTTTGCAATTTTTTGGTAGTGTAAAATACATTTTCACCAAGCAGCCCAAATCGCAATTCCTTCAACTTGGTTATGACTCTATTTCGCAACAAGGCGATGTTAAAATACTCAAAAACAGATATTTTATGCCACTTGGCTTTACATATAACAAATACATCCCATTTAACCAGTTTCAAAAACTGTCCTTGCTACAGAAGCAATTTGTGCTTTTAAAAGCATTTGTAGCCGAAGATCCTGTATTGCCTCAATTTAAAGGCTATACAGCTTTTGCAATTCAGGATACTTCAAAAAACTACACTTGGGATGAATTGTCGTTGGACGTAAACATTTGTAAATCGGACACATTGGCAATGACCAGTTTTTCGAACAATCGAATAACAGGTTCTGTTGAGTTAAAAGAAGCCAAGTTATTGTTTTTCAGCATCCCTTATGATAAAGGATGGCTTTGTAAAGTTGACAATAAACCAAAAGAACTTTTGTTGGTGAACATTGGCTTTATGGGTCTTGATCTGCAACCTGGAAAACACACGATTGAATTGTTTTATAAACCACCCTATTTCGGATTAAGCCTTTTTGTATCCATTGCTGGGTTATTGGTCTATTTTGTTATTATTGGAATAAAATATGTGTTTGACAAGAAAACCACAAATTTAGCAACACCAATAAATAGCTTATGAAAGTAGTTATTCTTGCAGGAGGATTGGGTTCGCGTTTATCCGAAGAAACCACTTTGCGGCCAAAACCCATGGTCGAGATAGGAGGGAAACCGATACTATGGCACATCATGAAAATATATTCTTTGTATGGGTTTAACGAATTTATAATCCTTTGTGGATATAAAGGATATATGATAAAGGAATATTTTGCCAACTATTACCTTCATATGGCCGACCTGACTATTGACATGACGACCAATTCCATACAACACCACAGTACTCATGCCGAACCCTGGAAAGTTACATTGGTTGATACAGGATTAGATACCATGACAGGGTGCAGGATCAAAAAAGTGAGGGAATATATTGGTTCGGAACCATTTATGTTGACTTATGGGGACGGCGTTTCAGATGTAAATATTGACAGTTTGATTTCATTTCATAAAAGTCACGGAAAAGCAATCACCATGACTTCGGTTCAACCTGAAGGACGATACGGTTCATTGGTTGTGAACGACGATCAAAAAGTTGTTTCGTTCCAGGAAAAACCGAAGGGGGATGGCGCATGGATCAATGCTGGATTTTTTGTTTGCCAACCCGAAGTATTCGACCATATCCCTGATGGGGAAAAAGTGATTTTTGAACGCGAACCTCTCGAAAGCCTGTCTAAATCAGGTGAACTATATACTTTCAAACATGATGGGTTCTGGAAACCAATGGACACCCAACGCGATAAAACCCAATTGGAAGAATTGATTGATCAAAACAAAGCTCCGTGGATAAAATGGCAATAATCGATCTATCCTACAGCCATGAAGAATAGTTTGTTCAACAACATATATCAGGGCCGAAAAGTCCTTGTAACCGGACATACCGGTTTTAAGGGTTCATGGCTTTGCTTAATGCTGCATAAACTTGGTGCTGAGGTTTATGGCTATGCATTACCTCCTCCTACGAATCCAAGTTTATTTGTCGAAGCAAATATTGGGGAAATAATGGCCTCGCATATCGGGGATATTAGGGATTATGAATTGCTACTTAAAACCCTTTTTGAGGTTAGGCCTGAAATCGTGATACACATGGCGGCACAACCACTTGTAAGGGAGTCGTACAGGAATCCGCGCGAAACATTTGAAATTAACGTGATGGGCACAGTTAATTTATTTGACGCTATCCTTCAGGTGAACAGCGTAAAAGCAATCCTTAATGTTACTACTGATAAATGTTATGAAAATAGGGAATGGCATTGGGGTTACCGCGAAAATGAACCCATGGGTGGTTACGATCCATATTCGAACAGCAAAGGCTGCTCCGAATTGGTAGCCGCATCATTCAGAAATTCATTCTTCAATCCTTCAAAATACGGAGATCATGGTGTGGCTTTAGCAACCGCACGGGCTGGAAATGTTATTGGTGGTGGCGATTGGGCCAACGACCGTCTCATACCAGATTTTATCCGCTCCATTTCGATTGGCGAAAAAGTTAAAATCCGCAGCCCTTACGCCATTCGTCCGTGGCAGCATGTACTGGAACCATTAACGGGCTATTTGACCCTGTGTGAAAAGCTCTTCGCCGAAGGTTCAGCTTTTGCTGAAGCCTGGAATTTCGGGCCAGAAGATAAAGATGCAAAAAATGTGGAATGGATAACCCAAACCATTTGCAAACTTTGGGGGAATAATGCTGAATTTGAAATAGATAAAAAGCCACAACCCCACGAAGCTAATTATTTAAAACTTGATTGCTCAAAAGCTAAAGCCGAACTTGGATGGGTTCCAAAATGGGATATCGAAACAACCCTCAAAAGTATTGTGGATTGGAACAAGTCTTTTATTGCAGGTGATAATATCCGCATAGTTACAGAAAATCAGATTGATCGCTACTTTGCCACATAAAATATCCAGTAAATTAAATTAGGATGAAAATGAACAATTTAGAATTATTCTGCCAAATTGGTCTCGATTCTTTTATTAATCAAGAATGTGACAAAAACATCGATTGGTTAGATTTCTTTCAACTATCTGACGAAATAAAATGAAGTCAAGTTCAGATATAATTGCATCATAGTTATGTGTGATTTCAAAAAACACCCAAATTGCTGATTATGGAAGTCATAAAAAGAATTGTATCCCGAAAAAACTTCAGGATATATAACATCCCCGAAAGCTTTGGCGAAAAAGCCGAAGTTATAATACTTCCTTATCAGGAAGAAAAAAACCTGACCGACCATAATGAATCATTTTACCTGATGAAAGCTCAGGAGCAAAATGGATCGGTATCAATGTTGAACGAACCGGAGGAGGACGCCTGGAATGATTTATAAAGGAAAAATATTCAAAATCCCTTTCCCGTTTACCGATTTGTCTGCTCTTAAAAAAAGGCCTGTATTGGCATTGTCGGAACCTAATGAGTATGGCGATATAAGGTTTGCATTTGTTACAACCAAAAATCATCCTGGCAGCAATCAGGTTGCACTGAAGGAAACCGATTTTATTTCCGAGCCTTTACCATTAAAATCATTTATACAACTCGACAAACTTTTATTGTTGAATAAGGAGATTATCATTAAAGAACTGGCCAGGCTCAAGGAAACGGTGATACTCAAACTTCAAAGGCGATTAGTAACCAACGAAACAGAAATATTCTACCACGACCGTTTTTCGAATACTGAATTTATCCCCGGACAATCACGCGTTAATTACGCCGGCCGCGTATTCGACGAAAAAGAAATTATTAATGCCGTTGATGCTTCCCTCGATTTCTGGCTTACTGAAGGCCGTTTCTCCGAAGAATTTGCAGAAAAAATATCCGATTTTCTAGGCATAGAGCATGTTTTGCTTACAAACTCAGGTTCTTCCGCCAATCTGCTTGCGTTCTCGGCTCTGACTTCCGAAAAACTTGGCGATAAACGGCTGAAACCCGGCGACGAAGTGATTTCTGTTGCTGCAGGTTTCCCGGCAACTATCACACCTATCATCCAATATGGATTAATCCCTGTATTTATTGATGTTGATATCCCTACCTACAATATCAATATCGAAATGATGCGAAAGGCAATCACTTCCAAAACCCGGTGTATTTTTATTGCACATACATTGGGAAACCCTTTCAACCTTGATGAGGTGATGAACCTCGCCAACGAAAATAATCTTTGGGTAATTGAAGATAATTGCGATGCCTTTGGCAGCGAATACAAGGGGCGAAAAACCGGTACTTTTGGGCACCTTTCAACTATCTCGTTCTATCCGGCACACCATATTACTACAGGTGAAGGCGGGGCAATTTGTACCAACGACCCTCAATTGGCCAATTTAGTCCGTGCTTTCCGGGACTGGGGCCGTGATTGTTATTGCGCTGGTGGCGAAAACAATACCTGTGGAAAAAGATATTCGCAACAATTTGGTCAATTACCTTTTGGGTACGACCATAAATATGTATATTCCGAAATTGGCTATAACCTCAAAATGACCGATTTACAAGCAGCAATAGGTTGTGCGCAAATTGACAAATTACCTCAATTTTGCCTTAGCCGAAAAGGGAATTTTAACGAATGGATGAGGATATTTTCAAATTACGGACAGTATTTTATACTTCCAAAAGCAACTGAAAATTCGGATCCTGCTTGGTTTGCTTTTATTGTTACCCTTAAGGAAAACTGCCCTTTTAAACGGGATGAACTTACCCGCTTTTTAAGCGAAAAATTGATCGAGACCAGAAACCTTTTTGCCGGCAATATAATCAAGCAACCTGCCTTTGTGGACAAAAACTGGCGTATGGCCGATCATCTCGGAAATACAGATTATATAATGAACAACACTTTTTTCCTTGGGACATATCCCGGGTTAAAGCCTGAAATGTTCGATTATACTGAAAAAGTCCTTGCCGATTTCATTTCTTCAATCAAATAAGAAATGGCTATTGTCAAAAAATATCCAGCCAAGGTAAAGTCAATCCACAATCCTATTGATGGGGTTTTTACTGTTGAGTTAGAAACCCTTGACAAGCCGTTCAAATATGCTCCAGGCCAATTTATGCACCTGGCATTGGACGAATATGATCCTGGTGGCCAATGGCCCGACTCCCGCTGTTTTAGCATGCAAACCTCGCCCGATGAAGCCCTGATAAAAATAACATACGCCGCTAAAGGCCAGTTTACAAACCGTATGCAAAGAGAATTAAAAACAGGCATAGAGGTGACTTTAAAACTCCCTTACGGTGATTTATTTACTCAACCACACAACAAAACAAATACCATATTTATTGCTGGCGGCACGGGTATAACACCATTTCTTTCTTTATTCAACCACTCTTCTTTTGCTGCATATTCAAACCCAATTCTTTATGCAGGTTTCCGCAACCAAGCGATGAATGTTTATAGTGTCGAACTTGGAATAGCCCAAAAAATCAATCCGAATTTTAAATTCATTCCTGTTTACCAAGATCTTGATGGTTTGTTGGATATCAACAAAATATTTAATTCTGCTGATAATCAATCGGCATTCTTTATTTCTGGGCCACCCATTATGATCAAGACTTTCAAACAAGTTTTGATTGGGAATGGAATACGAGAAAATCAGATATTAACTGATGATTGGGAATAAAATGAGAACCGTCCTTATTACTGGAGCAACAGGTTTTCTAGGTTCAAATATAGCCCGATTTTTAGTTGAAAAAGGATTCAAGGTTTATGCCACTCACAGAAATAATTCAGGTTTCACCCGATGTACAGATTTCTATAACTCAATTCAATGGATCAACACGGAGAATATCAACTGGAAAGAGTCCTTTTCGTACTTTAGGGCAGATTTATTGATTCATGCAGCATGGCAAGGAGTCTCTTCAAATGAAAGAGATAATTGGGAGATACAACTTTCGAATATTGCATTCTCAAAAGAGATTTATGAGTTTACAAGAAGATCTGGGATTAAAAAAATAATCACACTGGGTTCGCAGGCAGAATATGGTTTTTATGATGAGAAGGTTAATGAAGAAGTTACACCGGATCCAAATGATGCCTACAGTCAAGCAAAGCTACTAACTCTAGATTTTTTACAGAACTTTGCACTAAACAACAAAATTGATTGGTATTGGATACGAGTTTTTTCAGTATTTGGGAAAAACGAAAACGAAAATTGGTTGTTGCCCAATGTGATTATGAATTTAATAAAAGGCAAGCCAATTGAACTTACGGAGGGATTTCAAAAATATGATTATATGCATAGCGATGATTTCGTAAGAAACCTTTATAAAGTAATTGATTGTTCTTCCAACAACTCAGGGATCTATAATTTATGTTCAGGAAACGCTTTTGAAATAAAGTCATTATTAACCCAACTAACTAAGCTTATACCGCATACCGATCATTTGTTGAAATTTGGAGCAATTCCCTACCGCAAAAATCAAAATATGTTTATGGTTGGCGATAATAAAAAGTTTGAAAGTCGGTTTGGCCCGATTTCTATTAATGATATGGATTTAAATCTTAGGAAAACTATCAACCTATACAAAGGAAAGTAATATGAAAGTAACCACATATATAGCCCGGTTTTTAAAGGATAAAGGCATTGATACTGTTTTTGAATTACAGGGAGGAATGATTACTCGTATCATAGATGCAATCCATCACGATGGTGGAATTAAAATAGTTAGTATGCATCACGAACAGGCTGCTGCAATGGCTGCCGATGCTTATGGTCGCATTACGAATAAACCAGGCATCGCATTGGCTACCAGTGGCCCGGGTGCAACAAACCTTTTAACCGGTATTGGCAATTGTTATTTCGACTCAGTCCCTGCTATCTTCATTACAGGGCAAGTTAATATTGATGAACAAAAAGGAGATCTTTCTACACGACAAATAGGATTTCAGGAAACAGACATTGTTAGCATGGCAATGCCAGTAACAAAAGCGGCTTATGCTATTAAAACTGCAAATGAGATTCCTCAAGTATTTGATGAAGCCTATCACACTGCGTTATCAGGAAGGCCGGGGCCGGTTTTAATTGATATACCTATGAATATTCAGAATGAAGAAATTGAATTCCTTGAACCAAAAGTCTTTGATTCCTGTCAGGAATTTGATTCAACATTACTTCAAACCTTTATTCAAGACTATTTCATTGCTTTGAGAAGCAGCAAACGGCCATTGATTCTGGTGGGTCGGGGAATTCGATCATCCGGGACAGTGAAACAATTTCTCGGATTTTTGCAAAAATACCAGGTTCCGGTTGTTACGTCCTTATTAGGATTAGACGTACTGCATTATCAGCATCCGCAACGCATTGGTTTTATTGGAACTTATGGTAATCGCTGGGCAAATTACGCTTTAGGGAGTTGCGATCTATTACTTGTATTGGGTAGCCGGTTAGACCTCCGCCAGACAGGTTCAGATATCCCTTCGTTTCAAAACGGAAAAGTTATTTACCACGTTGATATTGATGAAGCTGAACTAAACAACCGTATTAAAAACTGTACCATTTTAAAATCAAATTTATCCAACTTTTTCGCATCGATCGAAAACCTAAGAAATAATTATACCACGCCAGTTTATTGGTTGAATGAAATTAACGAAAAAAAACAGGCCCGACTGGATACCAAGGAACTCGAAAATATTGCCGGCATAAATCCAAATGTTTTTATACATAAACTCTCGCAGGCATCAAAGCAAGCCAAAGTATTTACTGCCGATGTAGGAAATAACCAGATGTGGAGTTCACAATCCTTGGAAGTTAACGAAAACCAATTGTTCCTCACATCAGGTGGAATGGGAGCCATGGGCTATGCATTACCTGCAGCCATTGGGGCTTGTATTACGATGGGCAATGTCCCTGTTTTAGCTATTGCAGGTGATGGCGGTTTTCAGATTAATATACAGGAACTGCAAACCATTGCACGGAACAAACTTCCAATTAAAATTGTAATCCTTAATAACCACTGCCTGGGTATGATACGGCAGTTCCAGGATGCCTATTTTGATAGCTGTTACCAATCGACAGTTTGGGGTTACAATGCACCGGATTTTACAAAAATAGCTTCAGGTTATGGAATAGATTCCTTTGCAATAAGCAAACCTGAAGAAATTGAAACCGGTTTAGCCAAACTTTGGAAAGACCCTGAACTGACTTTTTTGCTTGAGGTATCATTGGATATTCATACCAATGTATTTCCGAAAACGATGTTTGGAAGTCCTATAACAAAAATGGAACCTGAGGAACAAACAAATAAGTAACTGCTTTTTAGATTCCTGATTTCCACAAATTATTTTAGCCAATGAAACTAATCAGCATTGTTACACCCTGTTTTAATGAAGAGCAAAATGTCGAAGACGTTTATCAACAGGTTAAAGATGTACTTGCAAAATTACCTGTATACAGGTATGAGCATATATTTATTGATAACGATTCTACCGACAAAACTGTTGAAATTTTAAAAGGCATTTCTATTAAGGACCAGAATGTCAAGATTATTGTAAATGTGCGAAATTTCGGGCATATCCGCTCACCCTATTACGGAATACTGCAGAGTAACGGTGATGCCGTTATTCTTGTTGTTTCCGATTTACAGGACCCAACTTCCATGATAATTGATTTTGTTCGAAAATGGGAAGAAGGCTATAAAATTGTTATCGGTACTAAAACAAAAAGTAAAGAGAATAAACTGATGTTCCTTATCCGGAAAATGTTTTACAACCTGATTTCAAAAATATCAGAAACGGATCAGATTAAGAACTTTACAGGCTTTGGACTTTACGACAGGCAATTTATTGAAATACTCCGGAACCTTGATGAACCATATCCTTACTTTAGAGGATTAGTTACTGAATTGGGGTTCTGTAGGATAGAAATACCTTATACTCAGCCGAGACGCGAAAAAGGTAAAACAAAAAATAACTTCTATACTTTATACGATATTGCCATGCTTGGGCTTGTCAGTTATTCCAAACTACCCTTGCGTATGGCAAGTTTTATCGGGTTTGGAGTTTCCTTGTTAAGTTTTTTGATTGCAATGATATATACTGTTTATAAGCTATTATTCTGGAATAATTTCTCAGTCGGCATTGCACCACTTGTAATCGGAATATTCTTTTTTGGTGGAATACAATTATTTTTCCTTGGTATTATAGGCGAATATATTGGGGCTATTTTCACTCAAGTTAAAAAACGCCCACTGGTTATCGAAAAGGAGAGGATAAATTTTGATGCCTGAAATTGATTAAGAATTGCGAACCAACAGCACCTTACTCCAATCATTCCCAATCATAGCCAGGCTGTTCAAAAACAAACTTTTCCGTTTTTTTTTAGTTAGCGGCATCAACACAGCTTTTGGCTATGGCTTGTTTGCCCTACTTATATTTATAGGCTTGAAGTACCCATTAGCCCTATTTATCGGAACAGTTGTTGGCATCCTGTTCAATTTCAAAACAATTGGTGGGATAGTATTCAAAAGTCGTAACAACGCATTAGTTTTTAAATTTTTTTGGGTTTACGGAATTACGTATTTGGTCAACCTTGGAGGCTTGGCCTTATTACGTAGTTACGATATCGATGTTTATATTGGTGGGGCTTTACTGCTTATCCCTGTTGGCTTGTTGGCTTTTGTTCTGAATAAACATTTCGTTTTTAATGGCAAAAGAAATATAACCGAAAAATGTTTCGAGGAATAATGGTATAAAATTTTACACGAGACCAAACAGAAGCTATAAATCTCATAATCAAAGCCTATACAACAAAGCATTAAAACCTCTACAACTCTAATATTATTTTTTGTTACCACCACCCAAAAGCCCTGTCCCAACAGGGCTTTTCTCGTTTTATTGCCTTTTCTGATTCTAATTTCCGATCCTTCCAAACAAAAAAGAAACTATTTCGCTACTGTAACATCCGTTTCCTGTATCTGTCCTCCTGACTTCGCTTGAGTGGTGCAGATAATAGTAAAACCAGAATAATGCAAATAGCCACAAAAAAAAGAACCAGAATTTCCCGGCTCCTTTCTCGCAATCACCAAACCAACCTAATTTTATTTTATAAAGTTCCGTACTTCGGAGTTAAACACTTCAGGTTTTTCGAACATCATAAAATGCCCGCATTTTGGCACCATTACTAATTTGCTGCCTTTTATTTGGCTTGCACCGGTTTCGGCTATTTTTCTTGTAAATCCGGGGTTGAGGTAGCGGTTGGGGATCAGCATATCGTTTTCGCCAAAGAAAATGAGTGTTGGCATACTAATATCTGATAGCTTGTCCAGAACAGGTTCGTCAACCATGCCATGTACCGATCGTGCCACTGCCAGGCAATAAGCTTCAAAATCCTTGGCATCGCGAATGGCAATGCGGTCTTCGATCATAAATTTTGCATCATCGGGCATACGGTAAAAGTTACTTGCCAAATTGGTTTCTATGGCATCCACGGTGGTGAGCCTCACCAGGTTAGGTGTCATCACATCTTTAAACCAGTTCTTTTGCCCTGCATGAAAAGCCTCAAATCCAGCAGGATCAACCAGTATCAGTCTTTTGACCTGTTCTGGTTTTTCAAGTGCAAGCACCATGGCTATTTGCCCACCCATCGAATGTCCGGCCAAATTAACTGCGCCTAAATCCAATTTTTGTATCAATTCCGAAACCACCCTGGCATAAAAAGTCATCAAACCACTATGCGGCAATTTCGAGGATTTTCCATATCCCGGAAGGTCAATGGCAATTACGCGATAGGTTTTACTCAGTTCGCCAATATTTTTTTTCCATGCGGGTAGGTAACTGCCCAAACCGTGGATCATCAGTATGGTTTCAGGTCCTTTGCCTTCGTCAATATACGCCAGTTTGATGCTGTTGCTCAGTTCGGCATATTTTACCGTATAATCGTACTTCAATTCATCCATCGAACTGATTTTGGTAAGGTTTTTATATGGGGTGCAGGCGGTTATGAGCAACAATATAAATGGGACGATTGTTTTAAGTTTCATTTTCACAAGTGTTTAAATTTCTTTAATTATTAAATGAATTATCAGAACATCAACCATTTATATACAATAAAAGCTGTATATGGGTTCGCAGGGCGTGTGAGCGAATTCCCGTTTATTGACGAGCCATGCGAAGCATCGGAACTATCGAAGAAATCGCCAAGCCACATATATGCACCATGCATTTCCACACTCATGTATGGGCCTAAACTGTAAGTAACCGCGGCATTAAGTTCTGTGCCAAGGTTCCTGCCCCCGTTTTGTGGTTTTGCCGGGCTTACGGCCATTGCTGTTCCCGCTTTTACATTTAGTTTGTTTGGGATCAAATCGCGGTACACGTTCATGGTTCCGCCTATCAGGCCGTACCCCATATTGGAAATATCGGATACCACTGGAGTGAAACGGTTTACTACATTGGCATGTGGAAACAACAAATACCCACCTGTGCCTATAAAAATATTGGCTGGCATCCCCCAGGTATTTCCTGTAATTACCCCCGAATATTTTTTATCGTCAATGCCATTCGGGTCGCCGGAAGCATAAATAAAGTCAGCAGAAACATAGTCGTTTAATGTACGCCCGTAACGGTATGCAGCCCTGGCATTTGCGGCAAATCCGCCAATATCCGATGCTTTTTCGTATTTGCCCTCCACATTGGAGCGAGCCGTCCCAAGGTTATAGTTTATAAAACCCGTAAGTTGTAAAGGGTCGAGTAAAAAATCGGGATTCCGGCTAACCGTTGCTCCAAGCCACACAATATCGGCTTTGTAATCTTTTTGCATATCGAAAACAAACGATCCGTTATACGCTGCGAGTGTGCTCGTAAGCCCTTGACCGAATACGGATACTCCGCCAAGGCCTTTACCACGGTCGCGGACATAATACACCGAAGCGCCCACATTCCATTCCATGCTAAGCTTGCGCTGGTAAACCAATTCCGACAAGGTTACATCATCCTTACCTTCCGTATTGTTTTCGTAAAGGAGGTAATAACCGGCTTTTACTTTTTGGAAATCGCCATCGTACCTGGCCGAAATACCCACTGCATCGGTTCCCCAGTATGCCAGACGGTAGCCGGTAGTGGCCATTTTATCGAACATGGTCCGGTAAGGATTGTAAGGGGTATCAAATAATCGTTGCAATCCGATATTGATTGCGAAATTTTTGGCAGGAATTAGCTCCAATTCCACATTTTGCGTTTGTATGTTTACCTGATCGGCATTTATTGCACCGCCTTTATTTCCGCTGATGCCATAAGCCTGATCGCCCCAGGTCCAGTCAATCTCGAAAGAAGCGCGCAAAATGGCTTTGCCGTTGAACAGTTTAGGCTGATATATAAAAAATGGGATTATACGTTGTTCGAAATAATTTGATTTTGCAGAATCGGAAGTGGTTGACGAATTGGGGCCAAAGAGCCTACCCACCAATTGACCGTTGAAAAGGCTCGCCTTGGGATACATGTCGGAATGTACGCCTTGTGTTATAAAAAAGGCCAGAAACTGGAACTCTTTGTTGGCCTTTGCATTATAAGGCATATCCTTGCTATAAAGGTTGAATTTGTTGGCCTCGACGGTTTGTTTTCCGGAACCGGTTTGGGCCATCAACCAACTTGAGCTTGCCAGCAAAATGGCCAAGAGCATCAGGGAAATCTTATTCATGGAACACATTTTTAACATTCAAAAAAAAAGCAAAGCCCGGTATAAAAGTATTAACCTGGCTTTGCCTTAATCTATTTTATTTCAGTATTTTACGTAAAGGCAAGCGGTATTGCTTACAAAACGCGGACAAACTTTTGTACGTTAAGCATGCCTAAGCTGCCACCATTTGAACTTCCAAAACCAGCGGCTGGTGTTGGTGGAACGTTTTGGGTTCCTGATGTTTGAACCACTTCGTACCAAAGTACTTCAGGGCCGGTTTTAATCTCGAAAATCCCTGATGCCGTTGCGGTATAAGGCAATTCCTGGTTGCAGGTTATGTTCCAGATTTCGCCGGTTGTTGATTTGGCCATTTCATACGTTCCCGTGAAAACTAGGTCAGGGGTTGTTGTGGTATTCCCAATATTGAATTGGTTTACCTTGTAAGTGTAATTGGCTTTAAATTCGGCGGTAACTTTTAAAACTTTGAAATAGGTTACCAACAAAGGGGCAACATTGCTTCCTTCGGAAACCCAGCTTCCCATGATCCCCGACCTGGTAACTGCATTGCTTTCTACGGTTTCGGTTGCAGCCATTGCGGCACCATCGTTGTCGTAAATTGCCGTGGCCGATGCTGGTTTAACCGTGAATACTTCAGTTCCCTGGATAACAGAAGTAATGGTGAGGTTAACGGTAGCCGTTGTGCTTCCGGCTGTGTGAGTAACGGTGTAGGTGAATGTGAGAGCTGCGGGAGCGGTAATGGTAAGTGCGGATGCATCAATGGCTCCGGTTTGATCGGCTTTAGCGTAAACAGCTTCGGAAAAAGTAACAAGGATTGTTTTGTTATCGGTCGAAAGTGCTGCCGAACTGATTTTTGGAGCAATGTTCTCATCCTTGCTGCATGAGGAAAATCCCATAATAACAGCAAAGGCTACTGATAAAAATAAAAATGATTTGTTTTTCATGATGGTTGATTTGTTTTAATTGGTTAAGATTTAGAGGGTTAAAATTATTTATTTGATGGCATTGTAACTAATTATTCGTACATTAACAAGGGTTGACCTAAAGCAGTAATTATTGTTTATTAAACTATATTGTACTGTAATACAGTTTAATACAACTATATTATAATGATTAGACTTTAAATTTACCCCAGCGGATAACATTGGCTCCCCAGGCATAACCGATACCAGCGGCAATCATGGAAATGATGCTTCCTTCCGAAATTTTTCCGGTTTGTTGAGCCAAATGCAAGGAAAGTATCTGGTCAATCTGCCCTAAATGCCCATAGTTTTCGAGGTAAATGGTTTGTTCGGGTTTCAATCCCAATTCAGCAACCAGACCAAAGTACATAGAGCGTTTAAAATGCAGGGCTGCCAGAAAATCCAGTTCCTGCTTGTTAACGCCCGATTTAGCAAAAGCAGTATCAATACAAGTCATCCAATTTTTCATCGAAACTTCATTCAGGCGGTCTTTCATGTGTTTTTCGTCAAATACCCTTAGCGACTGGTAAGCCTTTGTAAGGTTATCGCATGTGATTGGTTTTTCGGTACCGCCAAATTCAACACCTGCATCGCGGGCCATGGTTCCGTCGGTAATAATGTGGGTTCCAAGCAAAGCGTTCCGGCCCAGGTTCTTTTTCAATAAAATTGCGCCTGCTCCAGCCGCAAGGTTGAACATAAAAGAAACGGAACTGTCGGTATAATCGAGAAAATCGCTGTTGCGGTAACCACCGGCTATAAGCACAGTGTTTATTTCAGGATCGGCGAACATCATGTCTTTTGCAATTTTCAAAGCAGCTACCGAAGTACAGCAACGCTGCTGAACATCCAATGCCCATGCGTTTGTTGCCCCAATGCGTTCCTGTATATAAATCCCGGTTGTGGTAAGCGGATATTCCTTCCACTCTTCACCAATTGAAATGATAAGGTCAATTTCTTCTGCTGAAGTATGGGTGTTTTTCAAACAATCAATGGCAGCTAGAGCACCCATTTCCTGTGTTCCGTCGCCAGGGCCGGGAATGGATTTTTCGACTATTCCCAGTTTTTGAACAATGGCTTCTTCGCTCCATTGGTTGTTGGTGGCCAATGATAGTTGTGCGGCAGTCATTCGGGAAGTTGGGATATAAATGCCTGTCCCGACAATGCCAACGTGAAAATTTTGATCAATGGATTTTTGCATAAAAACTTTTCCGTTAATAAATAAACAGATTGCTCCCAACGGCAAGCCCTGCGCCCGAAGCGATAAAAAGCACCCGGTCGCCACGTTTTATATGGCCTTCGGCAACAGCATGATGGAATGCCATGGGTACACATCCCGAACCGGTGTAGCCATATTTGTCCATTACAGTTGTTGTTTTTGACATTGGAACACCCAAAATTTCCATCACATCTGTAATAGCCGAACGGTTGATCTGGGTAAAAATAAAATGGTTTACTTCGCTTATATTAAGCCCATATTTATCTAAAAGCTTTTCAATAACTTTCGGCCAAAGCTTTACATTACGGTCACCAGGCATGGGTTGTAAACTCAACAAACCTTGTTGGTTTTTTTCGAGGACTTCGGTTGTAACCGGCATTTTTGTGCCTCCGGCATATACCCCAATAAAATCGAATTGGGTGCCGTCAGTTAGCATTTGGCTTCCGATATACCCTGAATTTTCACTATCGGATCTTCCGATGACCACAGCACCAGCACCATCAGCAAATATGGAATATCCAAAGGCATCGTCTTTACGCAAATAAGCGGGCATATTATAAACCCCGATTGCAACAGCATATTTGATGGAAAAATCCGTTGCCATCGTCTTTACCGCAGTATCGAAAGCAATGGTAAAGCTTGCACACGAAGCATTCACATCAAAAGTGGAAGCCCAGTTTTCGCCTTTCTGGATACGGCCCTGGACAATTATGGAGGTTGCGGGCGAAATATATTCGGGAGTATCGGTGCCAACAATAAAAAGACCAATTTCTTCTGCCGAAATGCCGGCATTTGCAATGGCGTTGAGGGCAGCATTTGTGGCAAAATCGGCTGTAGTTTCCGCAATTCCACGCAAGTGTGCAATATGACGGCAGAAAACGCCAAGCTTGCCTTCGAGTTTTTCGGAATTGAATTCAAGCCCGGTAAGTTTTTTTAATTCCGAATTCGAAATCCTTTTGCCTGGGGCATACAAACCGGTACCGATTATTTTAACAGGAAGCATTTTTATGGATTATAGTTTTGTGCTGAAAGATTTTGTTCAAGGTTCAAAAGTTCAAGGTTCAATTGCTTCGCGTTCAAGGGTTCAATGCTTCGCGTTCAATGCTTCGCGTTTAAAGGTTCAAAAGTTCAATGCTTCGCGTTCAAAGTACAAGGTTAAAAAGTGCTAAAATGGTTCTTTGCCAAAATCTTCACATCCCCAAATTTCCACATCCCCAAATTTCCACATCCCCAAATTATCGCATTACCACATTATCGCATTATCGCATTATCGCATTATCGCATTATCACATTATCGCATTTTCAAATTAACCTACCAATACCCCAATTCCTCCGCCTTAGCTTTAAGTTCTTCCCTGAAATCGGGATGCGCAATCGAAATCAAAAAATGGGTACGTTCCCTTACGGTTCGGCCAGTTAGCCTGACACTGCCCCATTCGGTAACCACATAATCGGTGTGGCTGCGGTGAAGGGTAACAGCACTACCAATGGGTAAAACGGGGACTATTGTCGAAATTTTGCCACGCTGTGCTGTTGAACGACAAGCGATGATTGATTTCCCTAAACCATCAGTTCCTTCAACTGCTCCCGAAGCTGTATCTGTTTGACCGCCAGTGCCCGAATATTGCTCAACACCAATGGATTCGCTTGAAACCTGTCCTGTGAAATCAATCATAATACATGTGTTTATCGAAACCATTTGGCTGTTTTGTTTCATAACACAAGGGTCGTTCACATATTTGCCGCGCAGGAATTCTACCGCAGGATTGTTGTTGAGCCATTTGTAAAGTTTCTCGCTGCCCATGGCAAATGTGCAGATGAATTTATCCTTATGGATTGATTTTTTCTTGTTCGTAATAACGCCTAACTCATAAAGTTCCATCATGCTGTCAACCATCATTTCGGTATGCACGCCAAGGTCTTTTTTTTTGTGCAACGACATAGCTGCCGCGTTAGGGATTTCACCAATCCCTAATTGAATGGTTGAACCATCTTCGACCAGATCGGCAATATGTTGGCCAATTCGGATTGCAATTTCGTCGGGTTGAGGTTCGGGGAGCGTTGGAGGCATTTGCGAAAACTCTACAAACCAACTCACTTCGCTAACATGAACATGGGTGTCGCCCTGTGTGCGCGGTAGCTGTTCGTTCACTTCGAGGATTACAATTTCGGCTGCTTCGATAATGTCTTTTTCATAGGTTATGCCTAAGGAAAGTGAGACAAATCCTTTTTCGTCGGGTGGGGTACAGGTGCCAAAAAACAAATGTGGTCGGCGGACTTTCAACCTATCGGTAGCTGCACGGTGAAGCATATTTGGAACATAAGTAACGGTTCCGGTTTTTGCTTTCAGTGCAGCCCTGGAACCGGGTGCGTGAAACCAGCTACAAAGCTCGAAATGCCCTTTCATTTCAGGCAACATGTAGAAATCGTAAGGCTTCAGCGTAAGCACCGAAAACACTTTTACATCAGTAACCTTTTCCTTGGCCAAATGGAATTTCGACATGCAACCTTGTGGTTCCGAGGCACATTGGGCCACAATAATATCGGTATCGCTTTTAATGAAACCTACAGCTTCTTCGATGCTTATCAGCTTTTCTTTGTAAATGATTTCGTCCTTTGTCATGGCTGTTATTAGTTTGATGACGAATTTTCGATTTGGGAATTGGAACTTTTAGTTGAATAATGTGCTGCCAAACCTACTGCCACCGAAACAAGGATTGCACAAGCTGCCGCAATGGCTGGGTTTTGTACTTTTCCGGCAAAATACCTGTCGAAAAAGCCCAAACTTATGCCTACAGTTTTTATCAGCCAAGGGAAAAGGTAATATACCGTGAAATAAACTACCAATGCGGTAAGCGAACCTGTAAGGGCTGTTTTCCTTGATGCTGTTTTTAGGAAAATGCCGAAAACAATGGGAACAAAGGCGATTGAGAAAAATGAATACACTCCATTTTGTGCAAAAATTGCCACACTCAGGTTTGGGTGAATCAATTGTGAGCGTGCCGCCAGAAAAGATGCAACTGCCATTCCCACAATAACCAAACGATTGATTAGTATGTATTTACGTTCGTTTGTGATTTGTTTCCCGAACAATGCTTTTATGATGTCGGATGTTATTGTGGTGCTAAGGCTTTGTATCAGACCTTCGATGGTTGACAAGCCTGCACTTACCAAACCAAGGACAATAATCAAACCAATGGAAATAGCGACCCAACCTTGTGAAAACACTTTTACCACATAAGCAGGTATAATGCCGTCAATGCCAAGTGGTTTGCCACTTGAAGTAAGGTCGGGGAAAGTAAGTCGGGCGTATAACCCAACAAATACAACCGAATAAAATAAAGCCTGTATTATTACTGCCGAAACAAGATAACGGTTCACGTCGCTTTCCTTTTTGAGCAGCAAGGATTTGGTGATGATATGGGGTTGACATACAACAGCAACGCCCACAACCATTTGGGCAACAATAATTTCGAACAAATCGCGGAACAACGGGCTACCCGGATTGGTTGGTTTTACAAGTTCAGGGCTGATGGCAGCAAGTTTATCGAAAAAAGAAAACAACCCATCTTTCAAATACGGATAGCCAGAAGAAATGAGTAAAATAGCAACTATCACCATTATAATCGCTTGCAACGTATTGGTATAAACCATGGAATTTGCCCCACCAAACATCATATATCCAAACACAAAAACTACTACAAAGAACAGCATCCACATTTCGCTGATATTCAATGCCTGGCTTAAAACTTTTGTTATTGCAACAAGTATTAATACAATAAATGTGAGCAGTAAGACCGATAAGAATGCAATAAACAGTGCATACCCTTTGCTATTATAGCGTGTGCCAATCCAACTTGCCAATGTTAAGGCTTTTACATTTGAACCATGCCGCCTAAAACTTTTAGTAAGAACAATCAACGAGACCAAAGATGCAATTGGAAATACTATGCCAAACGAAAGCACACCACTCAATCCGTAAGCTGCAATCAGTCCGGGATTTATGACAAAAGTTGCGGCACTTGTCATGGCGGCTGCAAGCGAAAGGCCGACAAACATCGGGGAAAAATTGAAATTCCCAACGGCGTAATCGCTGATGTTTTTAGTGCGCATTGCTCCTCGGATCACAAAAAACAGGATAACCGCAGCATAAATTGCAATAAGTATCCATCCGCCGATAACTTGTTCTGTTGATGCCATTTTGTATGGGTGTAGGGTGTTAGTTTGGTTTAGGTTTAAATTGGGCGATTTTTATGGAGATTTGGATACCAGGTACAATTTTCCGGGAGTTTTGTTCCGGGTTCCGGGTGCCAGGTTTCAGAGCCTAAATGGGAAGTTTGTTCCGGGTTCCGGGTTCCAAAGCCTAAATGGGTATTTTGTTCCGGGTTCCAAGTGCCAGGTGCCATAGTCCAAAAATAGCGAGTTGGTTGTACTTGATCCAAAGTTGGTGGGCACTTGGCACCCACCACCCATCTCTTCCAACCTTAAATCGTTATCCCACCATCCACGCTCAGTGTTGCCCCATTTATATAGGCAGCTTCGTCGCTTGCAAGGAATAGATAGGCAGATGCTATTTCTTCAGGAATCCCAAGCCTTCCGAGCGGGATTTTTTCTTCCATTGCCTTAAGTACATTTTCGGGCATTTTTTTAACCATTTCGGTTGCTATAAATCCGGGCGCTACAGCATTAACGGTTATGCCTTTACGCCCCAATTCGCGGGCAAGGGTTTTTGTTAGGCCAATTACCCCGGCTTTTGTGGCAACATAATTCGACTGTCCAAAATTACCATATAATGCAACCACTGACGAAGTATTTATTATACGACCATAGCCTTTTTCTACCATTACGGCACTGATGCATTTAGCGCAATTAAACACACCGGTAAGGTTAACATCAATTACTTGCTGCCACATTTCGGGTGTCATTTTTTTAATGGAGGCATCGCGGGTAATTCCTGCATTGTTGATCAAAATATCAATACGTCCGAATGTTTCGGTAGCTGATTTAGTGGCAGCATCCACTTCACTGTATGAAGCGGTGTTGACTTTGGAGAAAGTGACTTTTCCACCTACTGCTTCAATTTCAGAAACTGTTTGAAGAGCTTTCTCCTCGTTCATATCCCAAATTATCACTGTGGCTCCTACGGAACTAAATTTGATGGCTGCGGCACGCCCAAGCCCATCGGCTCCGCCAGTGATTACGGCAATTTTATTTTCAAGACGATTCATTTGTTGGTGTATTAGATATTGGTTATTGGTGTATTGGTTATTGGTGTATTGGTTAATGGTGCCGGGTTCCAAGTTCCGGGTTCCAGGTGCCACATTCGACATCGCACATCCGATATTTATTTTATATTTTCAATAATTATGGCAGTACCCTGTCCTCCGCCAATGCAAAGTGTTGCAAGCCCTTTGCTGGCATCGCGGCGTTTCATTTCGTATATCAGGGTGGTAAGAATCCTTGCGCCGGACGCACCAATCGGATGCCCGAGGGCGATTGCACCGCCATTTACGTTTACTTTTTTTGGATCCAGTTTCAGGTCGCGGGCCACAGCTATGGATTGAGCGGCGAATGCTTCATTGGCTTCAACCAAATCAATATCATCAATTGTCAAACCGGCTTTTTTTAATGCTGCAAGTGTTGCCGGTACCGGGCCATAACCCATAATTGCTGGGTCCAAAGCGGCGTTGCCATACGATACTATCCGCGCAAGTGGTTTTATTCCAAGCTGTTTGGCTTTTTCGCCCGACATGATTATCAACATACAAGCCCCATCATTAATTCCGGATGCATTACCAGCGGTAACAGTGCCATCCTTTTTAAAAGCGGGTTTCAGTGCTGAGAGTTTTTCAAGTTTTAAACCATGTTTTGGGAACTCATCGGTATCGAATACTATAGGGTCGCCTTTGCGTTGCGGGATGCTGACGGGCACAATTTCATCGGCAAAACGACCAGTTGTTTGTGCAATTTCTGCTTTTCGTTGGCTTTCGAGAGCAAACATATCCTGCTCTTCGCGGCTGATTTTCCATTGTTCTGCTATGTTTTCGGCCGTTATTCCCATGTGGTAATTGTTGAAGGAATCGGTCAAACCATCCAAAATCATACTGTCCATCACCTGCCCATGACCCATCCTGAAACCATTGCGGCCTTGAGGAATAAGATAAGGTGCATTCGACATGCTTTCTGTGCCACCGGCAAGCACCACATCAGCATCACCAAGCATTATAAATTGCGCAGCCATTGAAACGGCCCTTAAACCCGAACCACAAAGTTTGTTGATGGTCATGGCTGGCGAAGTATCGGGAATACCCGCCTTAATAGCGATTTGCCTTGCCAAATTTTGCCCTAAGCCAGCAGAAAGAATATTGCCAATTATAGTTTCGGAAATTTCGCTGGCATCGATTCCTGCCCGTTTTATGGCCTCTTTTGCTGCTATTACGCCTATTTCAGTAGCTGAAAGCCCGGACAACGAACCTCCGAAATTTCCGATTGCAGTGCGTACTGCCGATGCTATAACTATTTCTTTCATAAGATTTTGGATTTAATTTGCCACGAAATAACAGTATTCCTAAAGCCCGTGTCCAACTACTTTATGATTAATCAAGGTTGACAGATAATAGTTTTTATATTAATAGGAAGTTCTAAATATATGATATACAACAGTATAATGTAATAAATAATCCCATAGACCAAACAATTTGCTATTCGCTTAATTTACTGATTCTGTGAATTGAAAGGAATTCGATCCAATTTCTGTGAAGATGGCCTTTAACTGCTAATTCTTTATTTGAGATTCAATAGGGCTTTAATCAAAACAAAACC
>CAJAXK010000121.1 GCA_903946925.1 uncultured Bacteroidales bacterium
ATGGTAATATTTGCTATTCATGGTATTAACGGCATGGTAAACTTCATCCTTCCAAAGTTGTACATCAACATCGTCGGATATGGGGATGGTTTTTAGGCAAGCATGAATTTCGCTAACCGAATATACCTCCAGTTTGCGGAGTTTCGAAAGGTAAGGAGCGAGTTGAAGTAAGGCTGCATTGCTCAATTGCAATTTTCCGGTTTTATCCTCAAAATGATGATATTCTATTAGGTTTTCAATGTTTTCTGTTTTATTGATCAAAGGCAGCGTAAACCAAAAAGTGGAACCCACACCTTTTTCGGAAACTGCACCAATGTTTCCGCCGTGAGCTTCGACAACCATTTTGCAAAAAGCCAAACCTAATCCAGTGGAACCTGCCAATCCCGATTTCTTTTTTTCCGCCTGGGCAAATTTATCGAAAATTTTGTTTAAAATACTGGCATCTATGCCAATGCCTTTGTCGGCAACTTCAACTTTAAGCATGTTTGGGCCTTCCTCGGAGAGCACTATTCCAACTATTTCGCCATTTTTCGAAAATTTGATGGCGTTGGTCAAAAGGTTGGAAAAAACCCTTTGCAGCAACTCCCTGTCGGCATGTACGATATAGTCGTTTTTTGAAACAATATTAATTTTCAGGTTCTTTTCCTCGGCCAGCAACTTTGTATCATTGTTGGCTTCTTCCATTATTTTGGCGATATTTATAAACTCCTTACTGATTTTCAATTCGGTATTTTCGTATTTGTACACATCCAAAGTATTCATCACCATGTGTAGCATTGCCCGCGCATTTTTTTCGATAACCGCCCTGGTTTTTTCAGGGTTTTTATCTATATGGTAGAGGTTTATCATGGTGTTCAATGGGTTTTTCAGGTCGTGGATAACCATGCTGGTAATGGTTTCCTTGAAATCCGACAATTTCTGCAATTTATGGTTTTGGATTTCCAGTTCTTCGGCCTGGGCGTTGATTTCCTCATTTTTGAGAAATAATAAGCGGTTCACTTTTTTTAATTTCCGCTGCGTATAGAAAACATATCCCAATATCAAAACCACCAATATAATACCAGCCATAAGGAAGTTGTTCTCTATTTTCTCCTGACTGATCATGAAGTTTTGCTCGGCAATGCGTGCTTCTTTTTTATCTGATTCATACCGGGCATTCATGTCGGCAACAAGCTTATCGCGGTCTTCTGCAAACCTATTCCACTTCAGGTCTTCCTTAATTGCGAGGTATTTATAGGCTTGCTTGTAATTGCCTGTCGCGGAATACGCCTTTGCCAAACATTCGGCTGCTGCCTCGATCTGAATCTTATTTTGGGCTTTCCCTGCAGCCTTATCCGACTTCAATGCATACGAAAGTGCATTTGGAAAATCTTTCATGGCTAAGTATGTCTTTGATAGATTGTTATATAAGTTAGCCTCAATCAATATAAAACTTGTATCTGTAATTTTTTTTAAAGCTTCCTGTAAGTAATCAATTGCCTTCTGGTAATGACCCTGATTGCGTTGTGAAGCTCCCATGATTTCGAGATTGCTGATCGAAATACTCTCGTCTCCACCTGGCTTTAATACCCTTTGTGATGAATCAATGTACGCTTCGGCTAATTGATATCTATCTGTCTCGAACAATACAGCAGCTATCCGGCTGAAAATGTGTGCCTCCATATTGTCCATATCCGAAATATCGCAATGGAGAGCTTCCCTGAAATACTTGATAGCAGCTTCATAATGACCAAGTATCCGACTTTTTTCAGCAATCAGAACCAACAAGTTAACCTTATATGCTGTAAATTCTTTTTTATCGAAATAAGCAATTGCTTTTTGTCCCTGAACAAGGGCAGCTTCCCTTTTGGCGGTTTCGTAAAGTGCCGAAACCAGGTTAAAGCTTCCCCAGTAATACCCCTCGCTATGTTTGGCTAGCAGGGCAACTTGTTGAAGCTTTGTGGAATAATAGATGGCCGAATCGGAATTTTTGGATGCCCAATACTGCGACAGAATAATCAGCGCCGGAATTTTATCTTTTGCTGTTACTGCTCTCGCAACCGAAATACGCAAACTATCCAGGTTTTCACCTTTGATTTGTGCTGCCAAAAGCAGAAAACACGCAATCCCAATCCATCGGAGCATACAAGTATGGTTTCTTTTGCAAAAATAGCATAAATCAGATACTTGGAACCAATAAAACAGAGCACAATGGGCTATATATTATTTTGATGTGCTGAAGGGCTTTTAGAGTTTTAGGTTTTTTTTGAATGTGTTTCAAGTTGTTTTTATTGTCCTTTGTCTTGACACAAAGGACCAAAAGTCAAGTCCTTACAAACTCAAATTTTACAATATTTACCAGAGCTTTCCGAACCGGTTTTGCCCCAAGCAAGAGCTATCTTGCGAAGGACTGGCCTTATAAAAATACAATAGTGGTTCTTAGCCGGAGGTA
>CAJAXK010000122.1 GCA_903946925.1 uncultured Bacteroidales bacterium
TACTGCAACTTTAACCTCGGCATGGCTGCTTACCGGCGACAAAAAATATTCGAACAAAGCATTGGAACACCTCGATGCCTGGTTTGTGGACACCAATACCCTGATGAATCCCAATATGCTTTATGCACAGGCCATTTGGGGTAGGTTCACAGGGCGCGGAATTGGGCTTATTGATGCCTATCATTTGGTTGAAGTTGCACAATCAGCAAAAATCCTGATTGATAACAATGCCATTCCACAGGAAAATGCCAAAAAGATACAAGCATGGTTTGGTAATTTCTTAGACTGGATGACAACCCATAAATACGGGATTGATGAGATGAATGCCAAAAATAACCACGGCACCTGCTGGGTTGCAACAGCTTCTTCAATGGCTATCCTTACCGGAAATGAAAAGATTCGACAAATGTGTATCGAACGGTTTGAGACGATTTTACTCCCAAACCAGATGGCCGACGACGGTAGTTTCCCACTCGAATTAAAACGCACCAAACCATTCGGCTACTCGCTTTTCAACATCGATGCGATGTGCAATATTGCACAGATTTTGTCAACTCCCTCAACCAATTTATTCGAGTTTAGGACTGAAAAAGGGCAATCAATTCAAAAAGGCATGGAATTTATCTATCCTTTTGTCATTGATAAATCGAAATGGCCTTTTGCCAAAGATATTTATATCTGGGACGAATGGCCAGTGCGGCAGTCGAGCCTGTTGTTTGCAGGTTTGGCTTACAAAAACCAAAGCTATATTTCCGCTTACCTCAACTTGCCTGCAAATCCATCGCATCCCGAAGTAATTCGTAACCTTCCGGTTAGACATCCCGCAATTTGGCTTTTGGAAAAACCAGTGGAGTAAACAAAAGTTAATGATAAAATTAAGCCGTAACGCTTAAATATTGAATGTAAACTCTTTGTTGTCAAACCTATATGAAAAAAATAATTTTAGTTTTCTTGCTGGCAAGTTCGCTCTGCGTAAGCGCGCAATTGAAATATGCCACCGAGAAAGACATTTCCTACTATCCTGATTCCATCAATAAAACCGATAGATATATTGCCTCACAATGCAATTTGGATATTTATTATCCCGAAAAATCTAAAGATTTCCCGACAATTGTCTGGTTTCATGGCGGAGGCCTAACCACAGGGGAAAAGCAAATCCCAAAAGCATTGAAGGATCAAGGCTTTGCGGTAATTGGTGTTGAATACAGACTTTCGCCGATAGCAAAAGCACCTTCATACATCGAAGATGCAGCAGCGGCAGTTGCCTGGGTATTTAAAAATATTGGCAATTACGGTGGCAGCAGCAATTTGATCTTTGTGTCCGGTCATTCAGCCGGTGGCTATTTGAGCATGATGATAAGCTTTGATAAAAAATATCTGGCCAAATACGATATTGATGCAAACACCATCGCCGCCTTAATCCCTTTTAGTGGGCAGGCGATTACCCATTTTACCATTCGGGAAGAAAATGGCATAAAACGCACCCAACCTACTATAGATGAGTACGCCCCGCTTTATTATGTGCGCACCGATGCACCAAGGATGTTGCTCATTACCGGCGATCGCGAGTTGGAATTATTGGGCCGATACGAGGAAAACGCCTATTTGCTACGAATGATGAAGTTAGTAGGGAATAAACAAACAACGCTATATGAATTGGAGGGATTTGACCATACAGGCATGGTCGAACCCGCTTTCCCATTATTAATCAAAGAAGTAAAGGCCATTTCTAAAACCATTTTAGAAAAATAAAAAATATACAGCAGGACTTACATTCATTTTACAACAGCAATAAGAAATGCAAACGAAACGAACTTTGATAACTTGGTTGATACTAATTGGGTTGAGCATTTCCAATTACTCTTCTGCCCAAAATGAAAACGTAATCAGACTCAACGACGATTGGAAATTCCTGAAAGGCGATCTTGGTGGTATTTGGGAAGCACTCAGGCCGGTTAAAGCGGGGAATCCCGAAAGCGTACCAGCCTGGGAAAATGTTGTTTTGCCACATTGTTTTAATGCAAGCGATGCGGTAGATCCGGATGTACACTATTATCAGGGTCCGGGCTGGTACGCCAATCAGATTGCAATAAGTAATCCATATCCCAACGGACGAACTCTTCTTCATTTTGAGGGTGTAGGTCAAAAAACCGAGGTATATGTTTACATGACCAAAGTTGGTTCGCATGTTGGCGGATATAACGAATGGACAGTGGATATTACCGATGCAGTGAACGAATTCCTGCAGAATAAAAAAGTAGCCGATTCCTTTAAAGGGAAAATTCCTGTTTCTATCCGCTGCGATAATTCGCGCGATTTGGAGATGATCCCTTCGGATTTATCCGATTTTAACCTCTATGGTGGGATTTATAGGTATTTGAATTTGGTTTACGTTCCTTCAATTTCGATTGAGCATTTATTTGTTAATGCAACAGTTGACCCTAAAGGAATTGAAGGGAAATACGATATCAGTTTGAAATTACGGAACACTTCAGCAATACCAAAAACACACCTAAAAATTGAGATTTCCGACCCTGATGGAAAATTGGTAATTACTAAAGATCAGGATGTTGAAGCATTTGATGGTGAAAAAAGCATATTCAACAATGTCATAAAAAAACCGGCACTTTGGACGCCATCTCAACCTAATTTATACACTGCGACTGTTTCCATCACAAGCGAATCCGGCACACAAATCAGCAATGAGAAATTTGGTTTCCGGAATTTTGAATTTGTCGAAAATGGACCTTTTAAACTGAATGGCAACCGTTTGCTGCTTCGTGGCACACACCGCCACGAAGATCATGCTGGCGTTGGCGCAGCCATGACAGAAACCATGATTCGTCAGGAAATGATTATGATGAAGGAAATGGGTGTTAATTTTATCCGGCTTGGTCATTATCAGCAATCGCGGATTGTGCTCAATTTATGCGATAGTCTGGGGATTATGGTTTGGGAAGAAATTCCCTGGTGCCGCGGTGGATTAGGCGGCGATAGCTATAAAATGCAGGCCAAAACTATGTTGGGCGATATGATCGAACAACACCGCAACCACCCTTCGATAATTATTTGGGGTTTGGGGAACGAAAACGACTGGCCAGGTGATTTTCCGGAATTTGACAAGCAGAAAATCCGTGCATTTATGACGGAACTGAACGATTTGTCCCATAAACTCGATGCCACCCGCATGACAGCCATCAGGCGATGTGATTTTTGCAAAGATATTGTTGATGTCTATTCCCCTTCTATTTGGGCTGGTTGGTACCGTGGAATTTATACCGAATACCGTAAAAATACAGAAACCGAGATAAAATCGGTAAAACACTTTTTTCATGCCGAATGGGGAGGCGACAGCCATGCCATGCGCCATTCGGAAGTGCCTGACAAGGGCTTGAAGGACATTCAATCCGGAAACGGCGCCGATGAACGTCTTGGCGATGCTTCCCTCTTTGGAGGTGCTGCCCGAGCCTCAAAAGATGGCGACTGGAGCGAGTCGTACATCTGCAACCTTATTGACTGGCATTTGAAAGAACAGGAAAACATGCCTGATTTAACAGGATCCGCATACTGGCCTTTCAAGGATTTTTCTACACCAATCAGACCTGATAATCCTGTGCCATACATGAACCAGAAAGGTGTCGTGGAACGCGATTTTACTAAAAAGGAAGCCTATTTTGTTTTTCAATCCTGGTGGACAGAAACCCCCATGGTGCATATTTACGGCCATTCCTGGCCTATTCGTTGGGGCGATGCCGGAGAGGAGAAAATGGTTAAGGTTTACTCCAATTGCGATGAGGCTGAGCTTTTTGTTAATGGGAAAAGCTATGGAGTTAAGAAAAGGAATAGCCAGGATTTTCCCGCTGCCGGATTACGCTGGAATGTGGTTTATTCCAATGGTGAAAATGTGCTGAAAGTAATTGCACGAAAAGGGAAAGTTAGCGTAACTGATGAAATCAGTCAAACATACCAGACTGATAAATGGGGAGTTCCGGCTAAAATGATCCTCAGCAAAATTGATCAAAATGGGGAAATTGCAACTATTGAAGTAAAATTGTTCGATGCCCAAAACGTTTTGTGCCTCGATGCCCGGAATGTCGTTGAATTTGCATTGGCAGGCGATGGAAACCTGATCGATAATATGGGAACTTCTTCAGGCTCTAGAAAAGTGGAATTGTATAATGGCAGGGCAATCATTAAAGTAAATCTGAATGGTGGCGAAAGCATTGCTTGTGTTAAAAGCAAAGGTTTACCTACAACTTTCCTAAAGCTATTAAAATAATTTAAAAAATTGAAATTCATTTGAATAAGTGCATAAAACAATAATTGACCGGATAGCAAATTCATATATGAAAGCCGCAATTATCATTCTGCTATTCTTTCTGAGTTGCTTAGCGGCGACTGCTTCAAGAACCCAGGTTACTTCCGCCCCGGATATCAACTTCCGGAGTTGGGGAGCTGGTGATACCATTGTGATGAAAAACGGCATCTGGACCAATCAGGCTATATTGTTAAAAGGAACTGGCACTGCTGCACTCCCAGTAGTTCTGGAAGCAGAAACCCCGGGGGAAGTTATCCTGAACGGAAGTTCCAAAATTGGATTCTCAGGAGAATACATTGTTGTTTCGGGATTGTATTTTTTAGATGGTAATTTGAGTGGTAGTGCAGTCATTGAATTTCGTACGACAAGTTCAGTATTAGCTGAAAACTGCCGCTTAACCAATACTGCTATTGTCAATTATAATCCGTCTGACAAAACAGTAGATTCAAAATGGGTTTCCTTATACGGCAAAAATAACACGGTTGACCATTGTTCATTTGAAAACAAGACCAATATGGGTACTTTGTTAGTGGTATGGCTGCAAAGCGGAGTAACCGTAAATCACAGTATTACTGATAATTATTTTGGATACCGCAATTCTAATCTGGACCAAAACGGTGACGCACTGAACGGTCAGGAAATCATCAGGGTTGGCACCAGCGATGTTTCGATGACCACGGCGGCAGTTACAGTGAGTGGAAATATTTTCGAAAAATGCAATGGCGAGATGGAAATTATCTCCAACAAATCATGTGGCAACCTGTACACAAATAATTTGTTTATCGAGTGCAAAGGTACACTCACCTTGCGTCATGGAAACAATTGTACTGTTGCTGGCAATTATTTTTATGGCAACGGTGTATCATCAACCGGTGGAGTCCGAATAATAGGTGAAAATCACAAAGTATATAACAACTATTTTGAAAATTTGGCTGGTACCGAATTCCGGTCTGTACTTAGTATGGTTCCCGGGGTCGAAAATTCGTTGCTGAACCAGTATTTCCAAGTGAAGAATGCACTTGTTACATTTAATACAATGATCAATTGCAGTCAATCATTCTACATCTGCGGTTACAGTTCGGGCAGCGTGATGCCTCCTATTGGTTCGGTACTATCTCATAATCATGTCTTTAACCAGTCATCGGGCAAAAAAAATATAACTGTTATTCCAAATAATCAAAAACCGATGGATGTGACCTGGAATAACAACTTCATGAATCAGGGTACATACAGTGGTTTTAGTTATACAGCGGCAGAAGTTATTACCGGAAAAGATGCAAAAATGAATCGTGCCGGAACCACAACCGATATGTTCGAACCATCTTCAACATCCGAACTCCTGGTTCATGCAACAAACGAATACAGCGAAGTAAGCCTGGATGTTAGGGGGCGGACACGTGGCAATTCTAAACTGCCTGGAGCCAGTCAGTCAGACGGGACACCTACTACAGTGATGCCAGATAAACAGAATGTAGGTTCATTTTTCGACAAAACACAAGCGATTGCAGTCAATTCGGAACCGATAGGCAATACATGTATTATCTATGTTTCAGGCAAAACAATTATAAGTTCAGAAACCGGAACCATAAGGGTTTTTAACCTTCAGGGAAGCCAGGTTCTACATGTACAAAACGCCAACCAGGTTCTTACAAATCTGCCTGTAGGTTTTTACGTTGTGCGCTTCACCCATCCGTCAGGAAAACAGACCATTCAGAAAATAGTCATGCGTTAGTTCATATTGATGAAATAGGAAGAGAATACTTTAGAAATAACCAAAATTCGTATGCTAAACCATGAGAAAGAATAAAATGGAAACAACAAAATCTACATTTTTACTCATTTTCTTAAGTCTGTCTTTATGCGTCAACACATTTGCACAAAAACTCAAACTGGCTGAGATTTTCAACGAAGGTGCTGTATTACAACGCAATGCAAAGGTTTCCGTGTGGGGAACTTCCGCTCCCTTAGCTAAAGTGTCGGTAAGCATACAGGGTAAAACCACTGATACCCTAACGGATAAAAACGGGAATTGGGATGTTAGTATGCCTGCCCTCAATGTTGGTGGACCTTACAAAATGACTGTAATTAGCGCAAAAGAAACAATCATAATCAACGAAATATATGTTGGCGAGGTTTGGATAGCAGGCGGGCAATCCAATATGGCGTTTATGCTCGAAAATTCCGATAATGGGAAAGATGAGATTTTAAAAGCATCAAATAAAAATATCAGGTTTGTGATGGTGCCATATAAAGCTTTTGAAGGGGATAAGGACCGTGGAGATATGAACTGGCGCACAGCAACTACCGAAAATATTCCAAAGATATCTGCTGTGGCCTACTATTTCGCAAAAGATTTGCAAACAAAACTGAATGTTCCGATTGGTATAATATGCTGTTATAAAGGAGGTTCCGGTGCACAGTCCTGGACAAGCCGCGAGTCATTGTTAAGCAAACCGGAATTGGCTCCCTATGTTGAAAATTACGACAAACACATTTCAAAATTGGGGAAAGAGGAATATCTGGCTATGATTGACAAGTACGAAGTTGAATTGAAAAGATATAACGATTCAACAAAAGTGGTTAGCCCAGGAGCAAAAAAACCAAGCGAACCTATGGGTGAACGAAATTACAATCGTCCCGCGGGTTTGTACGAAAATATGTTGAAACGGATCATTCCATATACAGTTCAGGGAACCATCTGGTACCAGGGAGAGCATAACTCAAGCAGGGCGAAGCTATACCAAAGCTTATTTCCGGTTATGATTGAACAATGGCGCAAAGATTTCAACAATCCGGCCATGCCATTTTTGTTCGTTCAGTTGCCATCGTATCAAAAAGCAGATACTGGCAACAGGCCTATTTGGCCCGAACTTCGTGAAGCACAACTACTAACCTGGCAAAAAATGGAAAATACAGGTATGGCCGTAACTATCGATCTTGGCGAAAAAGACAACATTCATCCCACAAATAAGGAGCCTGTTGGTAACAGGTTGTCAGCCATTGCTTTCAATAAAGTATTTGGCATTGATGTGCCCTATTCCGGACCGATATATAAAAATGTTGAATTTAAGACGAACAAAGCCATTTTATCATTCGGTTTCACTTATGATGGTTTAAAGTCAGACGGTGAACTGAAAGGATTTGCCATTTGTGGAGCCGACAAAATATTTGTGCCTGCAAAAGCAGAAATACAAGGCAATCAAATCATTGTATGGTCCGAAAATGTATCTTCACCCATCGCAGTCCGTTATGGGTGGGAAAACTGGACTGAGGCAAATCTGAAAAACAAAGCCGGATTCATGGCATCGCCTTTCAGAACAGATGATTTTAAACTTTTAACCGCAGCAGTTAAAGCACCAAGCTATAAAATCCCAGCTTCCCGATAACAATAGAAATCGGGAAAGGCAATAGTACAACACAGTAAACCTGAACCATGAGAAAGTGCTATAATATATTCATAATCATGATTGTAACGGTTTTAGGTATTAACCTGAAATCATCGGCACAAAATATGAAAAGGATAGTAGCAGATGCCGAAAAACAAACAACGTTGATGCTCGATCAGATCAATCAGTCAAAAGCAATATGGAATAATGACTGTAAGAATAAGAATAAACCTGAGGTAGTTTCTCCACGCACATTATCCCCGGAAGGGAAACTCATCCTTGTGCCTTCCAAAGACTGGACAAGTGGTTTTTTCCCAGGCGTTTTATGGTTTTTATTCGAATTGACTGGCGATAAAAAATGGGAAAGTCAAGCTCGCATGTATACTGCCAACATCGAAAAGGAAAAACTCAATGGCAAAACCCACGATATGGGTTTCAAGATATATTGCAGTTTTGGAACAGGTTACCGCCTAACAAATGACCCTAAGTACAAAGAGGTTATTATTGAATCAGCAAAAACGCTGTCAAAACGTTTCAATCCCAAAGTTGGTTGCATCCGCTCGTGGGATCACA
>CAJAXK010000123.1 GCA_903946925.1 uncultured Bacteroidales bacterium
GCATGTGCGTAGCAAAACACAGCTTCACCTGCTCCCAAGATGTTGTACCCAAATTGTCAAGCCTTGTTTTGCGGGTGTTTACCGAGGCGTACAGATGTGTAAAATTTCTATAAAGCCTTGACTTTTGGTCCTTTGTGTCAAAACAAAGGACAAAATAAATAAATCTTGTAGCAAATGTTTGTTAAATAGCACCTCAAAATAAGAATTAGCCTGGTTGATTTAAAGAAATTGTTTTCTTCTATAGAACTAATTTTATACATTTGTGTTAACCAAAACTTTAATATATGAAAAAATATCTTGCAGAATTAATTGGAACCTTTAGCCTTGTGCTATTTGGTTGTGGGGCAGCCGTTATTTCAGGCAATGCCCAGGTTGGACCCAGTGGTGCTGGTTTACTTGGCATTTCTATCGCTTTTGGATTTGCTGTTGTTGCCATGGCTTATGCCATCGGCGGTATATCGGGTTGTCATATCAACCCTGCAGTTACTGTAGGTGTATTGGTTGCTGGCAGGATGACAGCAAAAGATGCCATCGGATATATAGTTTCGCAGTTAATTGGTGCAACAATCGGGGCTGGCGTTTTGTACATGATTATAAGTGGACAGTCCTCCTGGGTTATGCCCGAATGGGGGCTAGGTTCTAACGGCTGGGGCGAAGGCTACCTTGGAAATTACTCTACTTCGAGTGCGTTTATTTCCGAAGCTGTTTTTACTTTCCTGTTTTTATTTGTGATACTGGCTGTTACTTCAAAATTTGGTAACAGTACCATGGCCGGTTTGGCAATTGGGGTAACGCTTATGCTGATACACCTGGTAATTATACCGGTAACCGGAACTTCAGTAAATCCTGCCCGTAGTTTTGGGCCTGCCATTTTTGCCGGAGGAAAAGCCCTGTCGCAATTGTGGCTGTTTTTTGTCGCTCCTGTTTTTGGGGCAATTGTAGCGGCTTTGCTTTGGAAATTCGGATTCGAAAGCGAGGAAAAATAGTTGCGGAAAGCATTGTATTCAACTTTATTTCAATGTATTACATAAAAGGCCATCCATTTATGGATAGCCTTTTATGTTTTTTATTCCCATTTATTTTTAACGCCGCCTAAGCGGTCAGCCCAGTTTTCGGGGAAACCAGTAAAATATCCGGTCCAACCAACACCGTGCTTCCAACTGTAAATCCTACCATAAAAAACCCGTGCCAAAGATGGTATGCCAATAATTAAAAGGTAAAAAGGGCCTAAAAAAACTGATTGTCTGGCGTGGCCCAATTCGTGCAGCAAACAATCAATCTCAAGGTGTGAAAACCTGTTGCCCGAGGGAGTCCAAAAAACAAACCATCCAAGGCTGATACCCACGTTTTTAGTTTCTATACACAAAAGGTGATTATAAGCCTGGATTTTGAGTGTTGTCTTCCTAAGTTTCATTATTGCAAAAACCATTATACCTAAAAAATTTTGAGGAAGTTCCCAAAGGAAAAGGAGTGGCAAAACGAACAGCTTTTTCATTTGTTTTGAAATGATAATCGGTTAGGCACTTTTTCTCAAAAATATTTGTTTTCTCCGAACAAGAGTTTAAAATACTGAAAAATCGAGTCCACTCCGACAAGTCTTTTTTTGCCACAAAGGCACAAAGACTCTAAGTTTACTCACAATTGCTCATTTTTAAGGAATTCGTGATATCGCTTCGCTAAATTCACAAAGTTTATAGTGCTGATTAACAACACTCTGTGTCCTCCATGCCTCCGTGGTTTTCTTTTTTTAAGGGTTTTCGGATCGGACTCAAAAATTACAAAAATTATTCCTAATTGGCTATTTTTTCTTCTTAAAACTACAGTTGCTGAAATCCCTTGAAAGGCTTACAGCATACGAATATTGAGGTGTTAGCTGCTTGCCTTGGTAGTTTTTGTATACCGGAATATCATACAACAGCGAAACATTCCACAATCCGGCAATGGAATACGAAAGTTGTGGAGTAACCACCATAAGGTGATAGCCCGTGTTGGTTTCCTCAACCCCATCCTGTATATCTTTACCATGAATTTCGTTGCGAAGTTGAACTATGCCGAAAAATCGCTTCGCAATTTTTTTTGAAACAAACACAGAAGTAGTAAAAAGCTTTCCGCTTTGGTAATCATTGATATTGAATCCATTGTACTCAAAGCGGTTAAGTATAAAAGTGCGTAAGGTTAAAGGTGCAAATTCCTTGCTTAGCAACAAAGTACTTGAAAACCCAAAAGCATTGGTCGAGGGACGTGCATCCAACTGCAATTGGGATCCATTAGGTGCTGTTGCCGGAGTACGGGTGAATGGATATTTCAACCCTGCCCCAATGGTTATTTCAATGAGCTTAACAGGGTCAATGTAAAGCCCATATTTCAGCAAAAGCGTTCCGTTCGACATTCCCTGTCCATTGTGGTCTGTTAATGCAGGATTGTGAAAATTGACTATTTTGTTGAAAAAATATCCGGCATCGGCCTGCAAGGTAAATTTATGGGTTAAGCCATATTCAAGCGTCAAACCTCCAAAATCGTAATATGCATTATCCGACATATCAATTTCATCAGTCGAAGGTTTTTTGCCCTCATAGTATTCCTCCGAAAAACTATGCCTGTAAAACGTAATTACCCGAATTGCATTTTTGTTCAGTAAGCCAACATGCGTTGAAGCCCCAACCGGGCTGCCAGTTGAACAGCATTGCGGATATACCGGTTTAACCAATATCAGTAACGCCGAAACGAGGACAACTAACCGCAACCTACTCAACGTATGTAACATAAGCATCTTTTGTTGCTTTATGGTTCGCGTTGTCGCTAACCTCGCAAGTTATTTTGAACTTTCCACCGTGGCAAATCGTAAACATTACTTCAGCCCCGGCACCTTCAATAACACCTAATTCGTTGTCGCATTTCCAATTATAAGTAAGATTACTTCCTTTAACTGTTGCGGTAACTTTGGTCAGTTCAGTAATTGCAAGGTTATCCTTTTCAACCACAAGGCTTACAAATTCAATATCCCCGGTTCCGGAAGATGCGGTATCCTTTTTACACCCTACAGTAGCTAAAACACCTACAAGGATGAAAACTGTTGTAATTGCCAGTATTGATAAACTTCTTTTCATTGGTTTCTGATTTACAGGTTGTTGTTTTATTTAGAAATTATAAATTTTCGGGTTAAAGTTACCTCTGGTGTTCGCAAACAGACAAAATACATACCTGCCGCAGCCTGTAGTTTGCTGAGGTCGGTCTTAAAAAGGTTAGCTCCCGGCTGCACATCAATGGCAGTATTGCTTATTACATTGCCAACCACATCAAGTATTTGCAACTTGGCTTTAAAGAAGTTTTTGCTGTTAAAAGCCACATTTACGTCCTTAATTGCAGGTGAAGGAAAAACCTCTAATTTTTCTACCTGATCGTCTGTTTTAATGCTTGTTACCAAACCGTCGAGGGAAAGGTCATCAACCCAAATAAAACTATTCTTTTTAGGTGAAACGCTGCTCGATGAAATCATAATAACCGCTGTATCAGGATTTTCTGTACTTTTATAAACAAAGGGGATTCCGAATGAAGTCCAAACATGAACCATTCCTGAAGTATTGTTTTTAAGGCTTGCAATGGTATCGCGTTTGTTCAGGTTTGTATTCCACTTAGTTAGCCAGGCCGAAATTGTTGCCACATCGTTATTATAACCCATATATTGATATTTCCCGGTAAGTTTTTCGGCCCTATCAGTATATGCAAACCCTGATTTGGGTTGCCAGGTTGTGGTATTTAGAAGACCACTGACTATGATGCCTGGCGTAACAGTACCACCCACATCCTTTGTTGTAAGTTTGATAAAATAATTGCCTGAAGCTCCCGGATTTCCTTTTAGGGTTGTAAAAATGCCCGTTGCTGCAGTTGCCGGGTTCATATTGCCCCATTGATTTGGGGTTTCGTAGGTTCCAACAGTGGTCCAACTCTCGAAACCTGCATTGGGTATTTGGGCTCGCACTGAACTTATTAGCAGAGTTGTAAGTGCAATTATAAATGTTGTTTTCATAAAGTTTATTCTTGAGGACATTAAACAAATTAGGTTTCGATAAAGTTCGGAATTGTTTTTCATTATGTTGGATAAGCCTTTGGGCTTTTTTCAAAATGAATCGAAGTCCCTTCAAGTTTAGTTTGTTGAAATCACCCTTACACCGAAACTTCGATTCATTCCTTTTTGCTTCACAGTTCCAAAATTGAGTCCGCTCCGATAAGTCTTTTTTAGCCACAAAGGCACTAAAACTCTAAGTTTACTCATAATTGCTTGTTTTTAAAGGAATTCGTGATACCGCTTCGCTATGTTCACAAAGCTTATAGTGCTGATTAACAATACTCTGTGTACCTCTGTGTCCTCCGTGCCTCCGTGGTTCTCTTTTTTTAGGGTTGTCGGAGTGGACTCAAAATTGAATTCAACTTCGCAGAAATTCGCTTTAGCAATTATTTGAGTACGTAACGGAAACCCACGTACACCGTTGCGCCTACAATAGGCCCCCAAACCATAGAGGTGTCAAAATGAGTGTGGTATGGCCTCCAATATTCTGTAATTGGGTCTTTTTGCGTGAAATTGGTGAGATTTTCGCCACCAATATACGCATCGAAGTATTTGAATTTGCGGGTGATTTGAGCCAAAAGCTGTGAGTAAGCAGGTGAATACGGGTCACGTTGAAGCTTTGCCGGCATTTTCTGAGTGTCGGGTATGCGAGCCTTTCCGTTGAATTGTAGAGTGAGGTCGAATTTCCACTTGTCGAACTTTGTGGCATAAGATGCTGTAAACAATCCTTTGTATGCGCTTACCATTGCCTTTTCGCGCAGCACATCATTCTCGGTAACTTTCACGTCATTTATCCTAAAAGCCGCAAGGATACTAAGTCTTGCAACAGGCTGAAATGAAACCTGTAATTGCAGGATATTGGAATAGGATTTGCCGGAAAGATTATAGAAAAAAACATCAGCAGGGAGACTATCAAGGTCAACAATTACCTGGTTTTCGAAACCAGTATGGTATGCTTCCAAATCAATTTGTGCATCGCGGCTAAAAAGTTTGAAATTCTGGGTAAGATTGACCCCCATGTTCCAGGCATTTTCCTGTTGCAGTTCATCCACAAAATGGATTAGCCTTTGGCTTGCCATGATGGAATAATTTTCGGCAAACACATTGGCTGTGCGGTAACCTTTTCCGATTGAAGCCCGAAAAGTTGTTGCAGGTGTAATCTTATACCTGATGTGCATTCGGGGGGTAAAAAAAGTGCCTGACTTATTGTGGTGGTCAACCCTCAGCCCAGTTATGAGTGTGAATTTTTCTTTGTAGTTGAAAGTGTATTCGAAAAATGCGCCTGGCACAATTTCCTTGCGATCCATAGTGTAAGTAGTATCGCGCATGCTATATATTGTAAACAGGGAATCGGGATTATCGTCCAAATCGCCACCAGTAATCTGGTACAAATACGTAAAATCGCGGCGCGAGTATTGTTCGTCGTAATTATCGTAGATGTAACTTGCACCGGTGGTAAATTTGTGGTTTGGGTTGCCAATAATATCCTGATACAATAGATTTGCATTGAAACTTTTCTGTATCCCCATGTAATTATTTAGCCCGAAAAAACCTTCCTGGTTATGGTAAATTGCCGAAAGTATGAGTGCTATGCTCTTGTCTGGCTTATCTTTAAACATGAAACCATTTTTCCAGAAACTTTCCAACCTCTTGGTGCGCACCTGCAAACCGTAGGTTTTTGTGCCGTTTTGTATCCCAACGGTGTCCTGGGTATAGGTGTCGGGGTTAAAATCGAGGAACCCACCTATCCTTTTTTCATCGAGGTATTTTATGCCAAAATGTGAGACAAATTTTTCGTGTAACATGTAATCCCAGCGATTGATGAAATTGAAAGTGTTTTGTGTAGGCAAATCCCTGAAAAGGTCGTTGTTGCCATCGGTAGGGTTGTTGAAATGGCTATAATGCCCCATTACCATTGTACTTAGCTTATCACTAAGTTTTACGGCTCCATCGGCGTTAATTTCCATCCTTCCACGCTGGTTGCCATACAGATTTAGGAAAAATTTCTCGCTGTTAGCTGGCTTTTTAAGCTCAACGTTAATTTGGCCGGTTGTTGATTCAAAGCCATTTACAACCGACGAAGCCCCTTTGGATAATTGTATGGATTCCATCCATGAACCCGGAATGTATCCCATACCAAACGAACTGCCAAGCCCGCGGACCAAAGGCACGTTTTCGGTAATAATTTGGCTGTAAACGCCCGACAAGCCTAACATTTGTATCTGTTTGGCCCCGGTGATTGCATCGGCATAACTAACATCAACCGACGAATTGGTCTCGAAGCTTTCGGCAAGGTTGCAGCAGGCAGCCCGGCGAAGTTCTTTGCTTGTAATAACCTGCATTTTGCGTGGATCAACCTGCGAAATGTACGAACTTCCACTATGGTCCATTATTTCGACACCGCTAAGCTCATTGCTGGCTTCAACCATCGAAATATCAATATGGTGAGTGCCTTTTACATCCAGTGTGTCGGTTCGGTAACCAATAAAACTTACTACAAGTTTTTCATTGGAAATCCCTTTTCGGGACAAACGAAATTTACCTGACGCATCGGTGGTTGTACCATTAAAAGTACCAAGCCAACGGATACTGACACCCGTCAGCATTTCTTTCGTTGTCCCCGAGCCTGTTGTGCTTACTGTTCCGTTTAGGGCTTGGGCGGAAAGCGTTCCTGGTCCTGTTGCCAGCAACAGGCTGAATATAGCATATAGAAGTATTTTTTTTGACATGATTTGTATCTGATCAAAGGTTTACAAACTGAAGAATTGTTGAAACTATTTCCTTGCATTACAAACTGATATACAGCCTGATGCATGGGAAAGCAATTCACTAAAGAAGAATTCCTTTAGCAGTTGTAACTAATTGATGGGATACGCTGTTGGCAGAGGAACAGCACGAGTTTCCGGCCTGAAATAGGAGGTGGCGGGGATTCGGCAAATGATAGTGTAAAAAGCTCGTTATTGCTAGCCAGTAATAAATCCTTTTGCGAAAAAACTATTGATATTTCAGGCTGGGCTATGGGTGAAGCGGAATAAACGCAATGAGTAGTTTCGAGGTTAAGTTTACTAAAAAACGAAACATTTGAGCAACAGCCATTTTTTGATAATGAAAGCGGCGCAGGTGAAAATGGGGTTCTTTTATTTTGGGATAAATCTTCCTTGCAACCGCATGATGCTGGTTTTTGCAAGCCCAACTCGGTATAAAAAGCTATTCCTGATAATTTGTTGTGGCAGTAATGGGCTTTAAACGACAAACCTGTTGCACCAGCCATTACAATCAATGCAAGTGCAATGATCAATGTGCTTTTTGCGAAAACTAGTACAGGCCTGGGATTCATATTCAAATTGTTGCATACAAAAGTAATGCATATTAACGAAACAATGGATTTTTTTTGTTAAAACGGTGTTAAAGAGCCAGATGCTAACTTTTAAAAATCGCCAAATCGAATACTTTACTCCTCTACGAAAACTTAAAAATCAAGAAACGCCACTAAGGCACTATGATACAAAGGCTCACAAAGCATTGTTATTCAGTGTTATTAACTTAGTGAACTTAGCGAAGCGACATCACGCGATGTGTTGAGCCTGTCGAAACAAATACCTTTAAAAACAAGCAATTATGAGTAATCTTAGAGATTTTGTGCCACTTCGGCTGGCTCAGTGTACCACTTTGTGGTGAAAAAATACTTTTCGAAGTGGATCCATTCATTTCATAGGCTAAACTATAAAATTCGATGTAAAAAACAGGATAAAATGGTTGTTCAATAAAAAAAGCAGAATACCCAAATTTACTTAGGTATTCTGCCATTCGCAAAATTGGAGGTTTTGGTTCTACAAGTTGGCCTTTTCAAGCGAGTCGCTTTCGGCTGGTGGTGGGTTTTTTAACCTTAATCCTGATGTGGTCATGATAAATTGTTCACCATCCCTGTTATACTCCACGAAATCGCTCGACTGTATCTGCCATTTCAGGTAATCATCAATTTTAACTTCGGTGTTTATTGGGATGCCGATAATTACATCAAGTTTCTGGTAGCGCATCCCGTCGGAATGTGGAAACATGAAGAAAGGGTTTATGGTAATAAGCGTATCGTGCGGGATCAAGTTATACGAAATACTGCTTGCGTATCCCTGCGCCTGTGTTTCCTGCCAGGCCGAAGCCGACTGAATGCGTGTAACAAACAGGCTGTCGGCCGGTACCGGGCGGATGCTCAGATTTATCCTTCCTAAAACATAAGAAATGGAACCAGGGGTAGTATCGCCAGCCAAAGGCATAAAATACTGGTAATGCTCAGAAGGGCCTTTAGCTAAATGTATTTGTTTCGACTGCATAGCAATGCTTTGGCGCTTGGTTACAGAAGCTACTTTTTCTGAGGATTGCGAATACTGGAACATGGCACCGACCCCTGTTAAAATTCCGGCTACAAGCAACAAAACAAAGACTATAACTATCTGCCACTTGAGCGGAGGCCATTTTAATAAAAGCCTAAGGCCGGTATAAATCAATAATCCGGTAACGGCCAAAATAAGGAAAGCTATTGCAATGTACGCCAGCCATCTTACATCAGGGCCAGGAACCAACCATTGCAATCCTTGCACAACCGTTGTTGTATCAAGTTGGTAGTCGCCCATGTTTATAGGTTCCCGAACCAAGGATGCGGCACTTATCCCAATAAACATGGCTATCACACATATCAATAAAATTAGTCCGGCCAATCGCCCTATAAGCATGAACACTAAATGAAAAATCCTGGAAACCACTTCGGTAGCAAAACGGATAATGGTTCCCAGCGAATTTAGTATGGTGTTCCCGGTTTTCTGTATCCCTGTGCCGGCTGAGGCCAGTTCGTTGCGCAAGGTATTTACGTTGATGGTTTGGCGCTGCATTTCCAGTTTTTCGGATGTGGTTTGAGCAACAGGCAATATCAGCCAAAGCACAGCATACACAATTATGCCGACCACATAAAATAGCGTCAATCCGGCAAAGATCAGCCGCACCCAAACCGGATCAATCCCGAACCAAGCCGCAATACCGGCTGCAACGCCGCCTATCTGACGGTTGTCGGGGTCGCGGAAAAGCTTTCCACGTGTTTTGGTTTTCTGCGATTCTTTAGGTTTTTCAGTTTCTGAATTCGAAAACTGATCGGGTTCGCCCATGCTGGCAATCACACTTTCAATGTGCTTAAGTGTAATTAAAGGTTGTGCGGTTTCTTTTTGCTGTTCGAGCAGTTCGGCAATGCGCATTTCGATGTCAGCAATAATTTCCTGCTGACCTTGGTCGGAAGCGAAAAAGTGGCGCAAGCGGTTGAGGTAATTGTTTAGGCATTCGTAAGCATCGTCGTCGATGTTAAAAATTCGCCCACCTATATTTACTGAGAAGTTCTTTTTCATGGTTTTTGTTTTTTGATTTATTGCTCTGGATGAAGGCACGGTTTGTGGTAAAAATCAATTCGTAAAACGCTTTTTATCCAATGCTAACTGGTTTGATTTATGATAATTGCCCTTTGTTTGATTGCTCTTGAGTATTTGTTGCAACCAATGCATTTACGGCATGAACAAGTTCTTCCCATCCTGCCCGCAGTTCGGAAAGAAAAACCGTGCCTTCGGGTGTGATGGAATAATATTTTCGTGGAGGCCCCGAATTGGATTCCTCCCAGCGGTAGCTGAGAAAACTTTCGTTTTTAAGCCTGGTTAGGATAGGATAGAGGGTGCCTTCCACCACAATGAGGTGCGAAAGTTTAAGCCGTTCCAAAATGTCGGATGCATAAGCTTCGCGGCTGCTTATTGCCGCAAGCACACACATTTCGAGGACGCCTTTCCGCATTTGTGCTATTGTTGAATCTGCTTTTTCCATGATGTAAGTATTTGAATCACGCTGCAAATATAATACATTAAACAGTACTATGCAATACATAGTACTAAAGAATACAATATTATTTTTTAATAATTTTATATCTTGTTGTATTGTTGTATGTTATAAAATTGTGTAGATAAAATATTTTTTAAGAAATAACCCATTGTAGATTGAGCATTTAAAATTATCAATAAAATTTGAGGTTTTAAGTATTACTTTTTGCATTTAGGAAAATCAATACTTAAATCAGCTCTTCATATAGGGCATGTTCCAACCTGCACCAGATTAAAGCCCAAAAAGCATTTCAATTACCTATTGTCAATTCATTATAAACCTTTAATACAAACCTTTATGAAACAACTATTTACCCTCATTCTCTCGCTTTGCATTATTGTATTTGCAAAGCCGGCAACGGCCCAGCAAATAATAGTAACCGATGATGCCAGTTACACAACACCTGCCTCTGGCTCGATGTTGGATGTAAAATCAACAAGTAAAGGGTTTATGCCTCCAAGGGTTGCATTAACTGGATCAAATGCAGCGTCTCCCCTCACATCGCCAAGTACAGGCTTACTTGTTTACAATACTGCAACAACAACCTTAGGAACTGTATATGATGTAAAACCGGGATATTATTACAATGCTGGAACAGATGTATCCCCTAACTGGGTTCAAATAGTAAATTCAACCGGCGAAGGAACTGCAGCAGTTTGGGATGATCTAAGGAACTGTAACGAATTAAATTAATTATTATGTGGCTTGATTTGGCTTAATTTTGTAATTCCATTCTCCATGGAAATCATTTTTCTCCAAATCAATAGTTTCCATTTCTTCTTCTGTAATTTTAATACCTGTATCATA
>CAJAXK010000124.1 GCA_903946925.1 uncultured Bacteroidales bacterium
CTACTTTTTTTGTTTGGTAGCACTAAAGTAGGTGATCTTTTTCAACCCTCAAAACATTGTGTATATTATTTATACACAATGTTTTAGGTGGGTTTGTTAATAACTTCCTTGCGGATTTAAGGATTAACTGATGAAGAGAAAGTAGTATTTGTAAATAAAGACCCTAATTCAAATTTATTTATCAGGCCATTTTTAAGTGCCAGAGAATTTCTGAACAATGAAAAACGATGGTGTATCTGGCTAGTTGATGCTGAACCGAATGAAATTAAAAAATGCCCATTAATTCTTGAAAGAATAGAGAAAGTTAAAGAATTCAGGCATTCAAGCGTTGCTGAATCAACAAGAAATTATCCATATCATACTTTGTTTCGGCAGGTTACTCAACCTAAAAATGATTTCATTCTTGTCCCCCGTCATTCTTCAGAAAACAGACGGTATATTCCTTTTGGATTCTTTAGTAAAGACTATATTGTAGCAGACAGTTGCAATGCAATCCCAAATGCGAACCATTACCACTTCGGGGTACTAACTTCTGAAATACATATGACTTGGGTTAAATATACCTGTGGACGCATTAAAAGCGATTTTCGCTACTCAAAAGATATTGTTTACAACAACTTCCCCTGGCCCGAAAACCCGTCAGAAAAGCAAAAGGAAACCATTGAAACGGCGGCACAAAATGTATTGGATTTGCGGGCGGAGTTTCCGGGCAGCAGCCTGGCCGATTTGTACAACCCGCTAACCATGCCGCCCGCGCTGGTAAAAGCCCATAACGCGCTGGATAAAGCGGTTGATTTGGCATACCGTCCGCAGCCGTTTGCAAACGAAACCAAACGAATTGAGTTTTTATTTGAGTTGTACGATAAATATACAGCGGGATTGTTTCCGGCGGCGAAGAAGAAGCGCTAAACTCATCCTACCCTGCTGCCCAAAATACATGAAGGATTGCTTCGATTATATTCATAACAATCTGGTAAAAGCCGGATAGGTTGAAGATGGGAAGATTTGAGTCCACTCCGAAAAGTCTTTTTTTGCCACTAAGGCACAAAATCTATAAGTTTACAAAGCTTAAAGATTTGATTAAAAATACTCTGTGTACCTCTGTGTCCTCTGTGCCTCCGTGGTTTTCTTTTTTTGAGGGTTCGTTCTCGGAGCAGATTCAAGATTTGAAGTTTTCGTGCCCTGCCGAAATGAGTGGTTTGCGAAACAGTACATTGAATGACAGGTTGCAGATGGAATAACTTGGCCTGAAAATGACAATGCCGAAGTGATTTGTCACCCCGGCACTGTCAAAACCCCGTATTACTATATCGCGGTTCTATTGAAATTGAAATTCTATTCTTTACTGAATGCTCTAGCTGCGTCTTTCTCTAAATCCAGGTATTGTTCTTTTCCTGTACTTATTTTTACAAAAGAGATTTTGCCACCTTTAAATTCACCTGGCGATTTATACAATTTACTTACCGGATCGCCGCTATCCCAGCCTACACAAAGTCCATCTCCAACCAGCGTGAATTTACCCACCTGTGCCTTCATAGGACCTTTTGCAACAGCCTTATCATTTATATATAATTGCATAGTGCCTATTGATTCGTGATGCTCACCGGCCTTTTCCCTGATGAATTCCATACCAAGGGTGTATTTACCAGGTTTTAATACGGCAGACATTAACTTCTGTTCGGTTATACCGAGGAAATTATATACATAATAAAGTTTTTTGTCTTTAATAAATAGGCTGTGCCCGCCAAAACGTGAACCATGTGCAAAGATTACCCCGGAGGCATTGGCAGTTATTTCAACGTTGGCAACAATTTTAAACGATTTACCCCTGATATTTACTGCAACCGCTTCGGGCACCTGACTGGTATGCGGATAGTAAGTGTAAATATCCTGTGCTTTTTCTTCGGTTGGGCGCTCAATTGTAACAATTTGCATAGTTGTACGGTCATCTAAAGGCAACGCCATGTTTTTGCTTGCTTCGTGGAACCATTCCCTTTTTAATTCTTCCAGTTTTTCCGGATAATCCTTTGCAAGGTCATTGGCTTCGGCACGATCCACATCTACATGGTACAATTCCCATTTATCCTGGTCGAATTTGCCTTTATCTGTTAGCGGAGCATGCACAGCAACAGCTTTCCAGCCTTCCTTCCATAATGCACGGGTACCCAACATAGAGTAATACTGTATGTGTTTCTGTGTAGGAGCATCAGGTTTGGAATCAAACGAATACTTCATCGAAACGCCTGACAAAGGATATTGCTCCACACCTTTGTAAACCTTTGGCATTTCCAATCCGCAGATTTCGAGAATAGTAGGAACGATATCAACCGCATGGTGATACTGGTTACGGATTTCGCCACGTGCTTTGATGCCCTTTGGCCACGAAATAACTAATGGGTCGGAAGTTCCGCCCGAATAGTTTGAATACCGCTTGAACATTTTAAACGGGGTTGAAAAGGCAGCAGCCCATCCTGTCGGATAGTGTTCGTATGTGTCGGGGCCACCCAGCTTATCTATCAGTTTCATGTTTTCGGCTAAATCATCGGGATAGCCGTTAAAGAATTTATTTTCATTTACCGAACCGTTAGGTGTACCTTCGCCAGATGCTCCGTTATCGGCTGCATACATTATAATGGTATTATCATACTGTCCGGTCGCTTTCAAATGGTCAATAATGCGGCCGATCTGAACATCGGTATATTCGGAGAAAGCGGCATATACCTCGCACAAGCGGGAGAACAATCTCTTTTCGTCTGCATTCAATGTATTCCATGGACGCACAAAATCGGCTGGATTTGCCTGATCTGCAGGCATCGGATTCCATTCGGTTAATGTTGTTCCTTTAGGCAAAATACCTTTTTCGATCATACGGGGTAAAACCCATTTGCGGTATGCATCGTATCCATCATCAAATTTCCCTTTGTATTTTGCAATATATTCTTCCGGTGCCTGGTGCGGAGCATGGTTGGCCCCGGGGCAATACCACATAAACCAGGGTTTCGACGGATTGGCTGATTTTTGATCACTGATCATTTTAATAGCCTGGTCGGCTAGGTCTTTTGACAAATGATAACCTTGCTCAGGTCCATAAGGAGCTTCAATAGCATGATTATCTTCGGTAAGATCTGGATAGAATTGGTTGGTTTCGCCGCCGATAAAACCATAAAAACGGTCGTAACCCTGTTGAAGCGGCCACTGGCTTTTATTTGCACCGGCCGAAAGGTCAGTTTCAGGAACATTGTGGTTTTTCCCAAGCCAGAATGTGCTCCATCCGTTGTCATTCAGTATCTGCGCCATAGTTGCAGCCTGGGGTGGCAGTTGGCAACTGTAACCCGGAAATCCATTGGCACCTTCGGTAATAACTCCCATTCCGTTGAGGTTATGGTTGCGACCTGTGTTGATACACGAACGGGTAGGTGAACAGAGAGCTACGGTATGCCATTGGGTGTATGTTAACCCATCGGCAGCAAGCTTATCCAATGTTGGCATGCTTACTCTTCCGCCATAAGGCGACCATGTGGCCAGACCTGTATCATCATAAAGAATGAAAAGGATGTTTGGGGATCCCTCAGGCGCTCTTTTGCGGATATATGGAGTCCAGTCGGCCTTGGAATCGCGGATATCCAGTTTAATTTCGCCTTTGTAATCTTTTGGCGGCAGAGGGTTGGCGTACTGCTGAGCCTTGAGCAGTGGCGACAGGAATATTGCAAGGGCACAAAGGCTTGCAATCAAGATAAATCTCTTAAAAATAGTTTTTCTTTTTTTCATTTTATCGTATTAGTTAGAAGTTTGAACTTTCAGTCTTTCCGATACCGGTTTGCCTATACACCGCATGAGGCCCCAAACGGAACATCAGCAACGTTGGGTACTGCAAATATAATTATTTTTGATTGGCACAATATCCAGCTAAATTTTAATCGGCGACTCAACCATAATCCAACAGTTCATTGACAAGTTTTTTATTTTTTGCAGTGTTCGCCGTTAATAAAAAACACGCACATAAAGTGTTCGAGCAGCAAAGTGTTGTTAAAAAGCGTTTTAGAATCAGCAATTGAAAACGGTCTTGATGTATCGCGTCTTGTAGATATGCAGTTGTACTTGCTTCCTTTTATCTTTTTAAAAAAAGCTTTAATTTTTGTTGGGCAGGAAAGGTATGTTTTTAAGTACTTCTCCCCTTATTGCTATAAGAATGAAATTTTCAATTTGATAAAACTGTGTAGCAACGATACCATCCGATTTCGATTCTATTTTTGAATAATAGGTTTTTATCAGCTTATCGTTTTGTTCCTGTAGTTTAATCACTTTTTTTGTCCAGGCATCAGCATCCACACCGCTCATGGTTAGGTACTTGTCGGCATACTGTTCCAATAATTCAATCCGCTGTTTGCCAAGTTCTTTGCGTTTTAATTCATATTCGTCGTACAGTTTCCAGAATGCATCCTTCTCGGCTGGCGAAGGTTTTACAAATTCGGCCACAAGTGCCTGTTTATCCATGCCGAATGCCGCTTGCATAAGGGCAACCTCATCTTTGTTCGACTGTGTGAAAGCATAAGATGCCATAAATATCGCAACTGTGATTAAAATGAACTTTTTCATGTGTAATTGTTTTTAAGTTGATTTTGGGTTTATTTGTTATTGGGTTTAATTTTAAAGATTAGTCCACTCCGATAAGTCTTTTTTTTGCCACAAAGGCACTAAGCCTCTAAGTTTACTCACAATTGCTTATTTTAAAGGAGTTTGTTTCGGCAGGCTCAACACATTGCGTGATATCGCTTCGCTAAGTTCACAAAGCTTATAGCTCTGATTAACAACACTCTGTGTGCCTCTGTGTCCTCTGTGCCTCCGTGGTTTTCTTTTTATTAAGGTTTTCGTAGAGGACTCAGATGTGTTTTTTCATTGATTTATGGATCGGCCAAACTAAGCAATACATTTTATTAGTGTATATGCTTCGATATCAGATTGGTTATTCATTTGATTCAGCCAAATCCGGAGATTTTGCATCAAGCCCTTTCAATTTGCGTTCGTATAGGTTTATGCCCGGCAAGGTGGTAAGCCCATGGGCAAAAATACTAAGTAAAACGGTTACTATAACCACCAAACGTACGATAGATTCGCCGCTTGTATTTGTTTCCTGTTCGAGGTAAACCAAGCCAAGCACTATGGAAGCAAGACCTCTCGGGCCAAACCAGCCCATGAAAATAATGGAATACTTACTTAGTTTCATGCCAAATAATGCGATTGCAACCGGAATCATCCTTACAATTGTTAGGCTAACTATTGCATAGATAAGCATTTTGTAATCGAAGTTCCCCCAAGCCCTTACGGCAAACAATCCGAAAAGGAAAAAGACAAAATAATTGAGCAGTTGCCCCCAGCCTTCGGTAAATTCAACACTATGGGTTCCGGCTTCTTTAAACTTAATTTGAACAGCCAGGCCTGCAACAAAGGCAGCAATGAACATGCTTGCGCCGATTGGTTCCGATACCAATAAACAGAAAACCGGAATCGCAATCAGCCCCAATTGCTGCATGGATTCGGCTATCCACTCCTTACGCTTGGCAAGGCTTAACAGCATCCCGCCCAAAAAGCCAAAAACCACACCTACAAGGGTTCCCAGGCCGAGTTGCTCCAGAACAAATCTGGTAAGCACTGACCCCGCACCCTGCGAGCTACTGAGGGAAAGGGCAATGAAAAACATGAGGAAAGGAACCGAAATCCCATCATTAAGTCCGGCTTCAACATTTAGCGATTGCCGGATACGTTCTGGCACTTTGGGGCTATTTACAATAACCTGACCAAGGCCAGCATCGGTTGGGGCAAGTATGGCCGCCAAAATGCCAGCTTCCCAAATGCTGAGTTCTGTAAATATTACCAATGCCGCCAAGGCGCCGAACAAAATGGTAAGCAATAACCCCGTGGTAAGCAGCCTGACGGGCATGTATTTATTATGCTTCAGTATATTTCGGTTTACATGGCTGGCATCGGTAAACAGAGTCATTACCAAACCTATTTCAGCAATGGCCAACAGGTATTTCATGTCGAAGTTAATTTCCTCTTTCACCGGATTGTATGCATAAATCAACATGCCGGCAGCACAAAACAAGATTGGTGCAGTGATTACTGTCTTTTCGAGCCTTTTTGAGAAAAGGCTGTACGTAAAGACAAGGAATGTGAAAAATAAAATTAGTATCATGGATTAACTTTAGAATTAACACGTTCAACAATCATGTAACAAAGATTGTAAATTTTTGGATACCAAACCTGCCTTTAAGCCTAACATTGCACCTTATACATTGGTTTAATCAATCTTGAATCCACTCCGAAAAGTCTTTTTTGCCACTAAGGCACTAAATCTCTAATTTTACTCACAATTGCTTGTTTTTTAGGTGTTCGTGATACCGCTTCGCTAAGTTCACAAAGTTTAAATAGCTGATTAACAATACTCTGTGTACCTCTGTGTCCTCTGTACCTCCGTGGTTTTCTTTTTTTTGAAGGTTTTCGGAGTGGACTCAATCTTACAGGTTTCGCCGAATTGCAACTTTTACTTTAACAATGTGCGATTACTTGGTTTAAAGAATTGTAAAACATTCAGTTACTTTATTTTCGGCGATTCGGTGGCAGCCATTGCCAGAACTACCAATGTCCAAGTTGGGAACAATTGTATGGCGGGTATCAATTCAACCACAAGGGCAGTTAAAAGCTTCCAGCGGTAACCCAGCACAATGAGGAATGCTATTGCCGTAACTGCATCCAAAGCCCATTGAAGTGGAGGCAAAAGAACCACTGCAAACCCCAGTGCGTCAGAAACTACCGCAATAAATAAAGCCCTACGCCATCGCGGATTCTTTAAAGCAGATCTGAAATTTAATACCAAATTAGTTGACATGGTTTATTTCACGGTATTTGTCGATTGATTGGGGAAGGAATGAGAACAAACCTTTTTCTAAATGTATTGCCTACTCTACTTGCTTTACAAATTACTTTCAAACAACCGCAGCTATAACTAAGTGTTTGTTAGCAATATGCACACTCACTTCGAAAAGCGTTCATTGCTTGGTTTTCATTTTAATGCAAATGCCAAAATTAAAACAAGCATTTCAAAAACCAATACTTACCAATAACTAAATTCGTTTTTACAATTTTGAGTCCGCTCCGAAAACTAAAAAATTAAGAACCGCCACTAAGGCTCTATGTCACAAAGGTTCACAAAGCATTGTTATTCTGCATTATAGGCTTAGTGGCACTTAGAGACTTTGTACCACATCGGCAAGCTCATCGGCAAGCTCAGTGGCCACTCAGTGTAACACTTTGTGGCGAAAATAGACTTTTCGGAGTGGACTCAAATCTTGGCTACATATTTTTTTGATGTGCTGGCTTTTCACATGACTAAAAATTGATTAGAATTTACTTCTTGATTGGTTTATTGATTTGACTACGTTCTCTTTCTCTTACTTTTTGCTTGATCAAAAAGTAACAAAAAATCAAGGCTTTATAAAAATACAATGCGTTTCTAAGCCGAAGGTATCTTCC
>CAJAXK010000125.1 GCA_903946925.1 uncultured Bacteroidales bacterium
AATCAAAAAAACAATAACTATGAAACAAATAGCATCCCTGCTTCCCCTCCTGATATTTTCGGTTGGTATTTTTGGACAAACCAACACTATACAGGATAACAACATCTTAACAAACAAGGAAGCAAAACGTGGTTGGCAATTGCTTTTTGATGGCAATACTTTAAATGGCTGGAAAGGGTACAACAGTGATAAGGTATTTGATTGTTGGAGTGTGGCAAATGGCGAACTTGTTTGCAAAGGCGAAGGAGGCAGCGAAACCGCAGGTGATATAATTACGGCTTCCGAATTTGGCGATTTCGAGCTGAGTATTGAATGGAGCATCTGTAAAGCGGGCAACAGTGGCATTTTTTACCATGTTGTTGAGAACGCACAGTACCATGCGGCTTATGAAACCGGTCCTGAATATCAAGTTATTGATGACTTGGGTTGGCCAGGAGGATTGGCAGATTGGCAAAAAACCGCAGCCGATTATGCAATGTACCCTGCAAAAAGCAATAAGAAGTTAATGCCTATTGGTGAGTGGAACCAAACCCGGATTGTTTATAAAAAACAACATGTAGAATATTGGCTCAATGGAACCAAAGTTGTTGAATTTGAAGCCTATTCGCCCGAATGGAAGAAAAAAAAGGATGAGGGAAAATGGAAGGACTTTCCCGGATATGCTGTTTCGGACAAGGGCCATATTGGATTACAAAATCATGGAAGTGGTGTAAAATTCAGGAATATAAAAATCAGGAAGTTGGATTAAACGGATTACCAAAATCCAAATGTATGAGTCCACTCTGATAACCCTAAAAAAAAGAAAACTACGGAGGCACAGAGGACACAGAGGTGCACAGAGTATTGATAATCAGTACTATAAACTTCGTAAACTTAGCGAAGCTATATCACGAATTCCTTTTAAAACAAGCAATTATGAGTAAACTTAGAGGCTTTGAGCCTTTGTGGCAAAAAAAGGCTTTTCGCAGGGGATTCAATGTATATATTTTTTAATACTTTGCCCCACTTACAGATTTTCCAGCCAAAAAACCCATCGAAAATGCTGCTTGTAAATTATAGCCGCCTGTGTCGCCATCAATATTAACAACTTCGCCACTAAAATACAAACCACTTACAATACGTGATTCCATAGTTTTGGGGTTAACTTCACTTAATCTGATACCTCCGGCTGTTACCATAGCCATATTAAAACCACCAACCTTTTCTATAACAAACGGAAATTCACATAAAGCTGAAACTAATCTATTCCTTTGAACCTTTGTTACCTCGGCTAATCGAATATCTGGCTCAATTGAAATGGATTTAAGGACAATAAAAAGTAAACTTCTTGGCAGATCAAACCTTTTGAGGAATGTTTGAAGCAGTGTTTTGCCATCGTTTGCCGAGGCTGCTATCATTTCGTCCCTCAAATCATCCAACTTTTTATCAAGCAGGTTCAGTTTTAAAACATCACCACTCAAAATTTGTCGCGAAAAATCTAAAATTCCCGGCCCACTAAGGCCTTTATGTGTAAAACCAACATCTCCAATATGTTCGGCTATTTTTTTATCGTTACGGTACAAATAAAGCTTTTTGTTTTGCACCGAAACCCCGGAAATAGATGCCATAAGATAATCCTTAACAAAAACTGGACTAAGAGAGGGCTTTGGCGGTTGAACAGCATGACTAAGTTGTTTAGCAAAATGGTAACCATCGCCGGTTGAACCAGTTGAAGGATATGACATGCCACCTGTGGAGATAACCAGATACTTACCCGAAAATTTTGCCGAACCAGTTTGAACAACAAAATATCCGTCCGTCTTTTCGACGCTGATAACTGCCTGGTTATAATAAATTTCGACCTTGTTCTGATTACAGGAATCAACCAATACCTTCAATACATCCTTTGCATTTTGTGATGCAGGAAAAACTTTTCCATTCTTATCTACAACTGTTTCCAAGCCCTTGTTGTTAAAAAAATGGATAAGATCCTCATTTGTAAAACTATGTAAAGCAGATTTCAGGAAACGATGATTTTCGCCATAATGCTCGTAAAAACCACTAAGCTTACAGTCGTGCGTAATATTGCACCTACCAGTTCCCGAAATCAATAGCTTCTTTCCGGGCGATGGATTTTTTTCGAGCACCAGCACGCTTTTACCTTTGCAGTTAATAGCGGTAAACAGTCCGGCAGGGCCAGCCCCAATTACAATTATGTCGGCAGTTTTCAAAACAAGATCAAATCGGTAAATAATGGCAAAAGTACTTAGAAAGATCAGTAGTTTGAAAAGCGGGCCTTGCGATTTGCTAAATGAAAGTAAAATGCAACTTTAACCGACCTATACTTTGTTATTGTAAGCTGCAGTGAGCTTAGCAACAAAAACCAGATAGAGTACAACGCACAAAACACCAAATCCCGAAATCAGGAACATCGCTTTCATGCCAAATGTGAACCAAATAAACCCGGCTAAACTACTTGCAATTAATGTGAAAATACTTGCAAAACTGGTGTAAAAACCAATAGCAGTGGCTGTTTTGCCTTTTTCAACCAAGTTGCTTATTAATGCTTTCGAAATCCCTTCGGTTGAAGCAGCATAAATTGCATACAAACCAAAAATGAGAATAAACTGCCATGAAACCGTTGCAAAACCTAGCATAGAATATACCACGGCAAACGTGGACAAACCAATAATCAGCGTCCGGCCCAGCCCAACTCTATCTGCTAGAATCCCAATCGGAAACGAGAGCAACGCATACACTAAATTGTAAAAAATATAAACGGCTATCATGTAGGAGTCAGAAAACCCATTCTGTTTGATTGAAAGTAGCAAAAAAGCATCTGAACTATTGAACAAAGTGAAAGCCAAAAGCCCGATTACAAGAAACTTAAATGGCTTAGAAGATTCGCCCCAATAAGAAAGGAAAGAAAAGAAACTGGGAGATTCTTTTGTAAGTACAACTTTTTGCTTGTCTTTTAACAAAAAAGTCAAGGCAATAGCAATAATGCCAGGAATAACAGCAATTATAAAAAGCCACTTATATTGAGCAGGATAGAAATGAAGAAATATTAATGCAGCAAAAGGACCTAATGCAGCACCCGCAGTATCCAGAGCCCTGTGAAAACCAAAAACTTTACCTTTATTCTCCTTGCTCGACTCGTCGCTGAGCATTGCATCGCGGGCACCTGTCCGTATGCCTTTGCCAAGCCTGTCGAGTGTGCGTACGAAAAACACCCAAACCGGCATTGCGAATGCTGCCATCAAAGGTTTTGAAACAGCACTTAAAATGTATCCCCAGCGGACAAAAGGCACCCGGCTGCCAATTTTATCCGAATATTTTCCGAAATATCCTTTGCTCAAGCCGGCTGTGGCCTCAGCCAAACCCTCCAGAACACCAATTAAAACAACCGAAAAACCAATCGATTGAAGATAAACCGGCATCACCGGATAAAGCATTTCGCTTGCAACGTCAGTAAAAAAGCTTACAAACGAAACAAGTAAAATTGTTCGGGTTAAGAATCTTTGCATAAAATAATTCCAACAATTTATTGGTAAAAAACCATTCCTGATTTGCAGAACAACCAAATCAAAAAAAGGGTCGGGGCGAAATGTTTTAGGAACTTTTCGTATTTCAGTCCCTACTTCGGGTAAACTTATTCAGTAATGTTAATTTGACCGAAGGGCAAGGTACAATGTTTTGCGATTCTTGGAGTAAACCTACAAATTTGATTTACTGATATATGTACCATTTAAAAATCGTTGTCACCCATCCCATATTCCTAACAACAGAAAAACAACAAACTTTAAAACAAACCCCAATTACTCTCAAAACCTGCCCACCAACAACCTCTATTGACCCCCAATTGACCATGAATGACAACCAATGACCACAAATGACAATGAATGACCATGAATGACAACCAATGACCACAAATGACAATGAATGACCATGAATGACAACCAACAACCACCAATGACCAAAAACAACCATGAATGACCACTAATGACAACCAATGACCAAAACCTAACCCTCCCCTACCCCGTTTTGCTAATTTTATTCAAATGATCAACATTCAGGATTTCGAAATCGTTGCCACTTACATGAATAATATTTTCATCTTTAAATTCCCGTAATATACGAATGGCACTTTCCTTCGACATGCCCGACATATCGGCAAGGTCTTGTCGTGAAAGGGTTGTATGAAAAGGGTTGGTGCCATAAACTTTATCTTTTAGGTACAAAAGCACATCTGCAATCCTGCCAGGCATTTGTTTTTGGGTAAGGCTAATAAAAAGCTCGTAGTTATAAATGGATTGCAAACTAACCTTGCGAAGAAAATCTTCGGCAAAATCGGGATTTGTCCGGATCAACTTTTTAAAAGTTTGCATATCAACCAAACATGCTACCGAGTCTTCAATTGCCATAGCCGAAAAATGATGCATCTGGTCAGCATAAATACCAGGGCCAAGTATGTATTCTATGGGTTTAACTATACTAAGTATCAGGTTTTTATTATTATAACCTTCTATATAAGTTTTTACTTTCCCTTGGGTTAAACAAAGAAAATGCATGTTTGGGGTACCTTGCTTAAAAATCAGCTCACCTGCCTTAAAATGAACTTCTATTCGTGTTTCGTCAATCTGATCAAGTTCGGCCTGACATAAGCAAGCAAAAATATCAGCCTTGTCCTGGCATGTTGCACAACCTTTGCTGTAATGAGTATATTGGTTCACAGGTCTAAATTATTTGTGGTTTTCTAACTTGTATAAAGCTGAATAGGGTAACTTATCTACCCGTTTGGAAGCGCACAAAGATAATGACATATATCAATACAACTACTGATAAGTATCAAAATATTATTGTCAAACAATCATATTTATATTCATCACTATTTCATTATAAAAGTATTCCTTTGTATTGCTGTTTAAGAAAGCGCAATTGAATTGTAACCCATCAATGAACCAACCATAAAACTTAAAAAAAACAAAAATGAAAAACAGATTTCTTCGATTATTATTCCTGTCAGGCACAGTGCTTGCGCTGCTAACGGCCTGCGAATATGATAATAATGTGCCGTCACCTCCAAAACCAGCACCACCAGCCGGCGATACAATTAGTTATTCGCAGGATGTACAGCCTTTTTGGGATGCTAAATGTGTTTCGTGCCATGCCGGAAGCATTCCTCCCAATCTTACGGCCGCCGTTTCACATACGGAAGTTGTGCCAGCTTATGTAATACCCAATAACCCAGAAACCAGCGAGTTATATACTGTTTGTAAACCTGGTGGAAGCATGGCTATTTATGGTAGCGTAACAGCTACTGAGCTTGATCTGTTGTACCGTTGGATATATGCTGGTGCAAAAAACGATTAAGCTGATATAAAACCATAAAAAACATGAAAAACATGAAAAAGATATATACAACACTTAAAATAAGCGCATTAACGCTGCTAACCATTGTTGCGACACAAACCCTAATAGTTGCCCAGGAAGCCACACAGGACACTACTGTTCAGGAAGTTGTGGTAGAAGAAGAACAACCAGTTAGGGCGGCTTTTGAAAGCGGATTATTGTTTGACAATGCCACTACTACAATTCAGCCATCCAAAACTTTGGAATTCATCCTCCAGCACCGTTTTGGAATTATCGAGAACGGAATTAAAGATATTTATGGCATTTACGGTGCTGCAAATATTCGTTTTGGATTGAATTACAGTATTTTAGATAATTTTTCTGTTGGTGTGGGTACCACAAAAACAAACGTGTTGCAGGATTTGCAACTTAAATACAGGGTACTCGAACAAACACGTTCCAATAGCATCCCAGTTACCGTAATGTTGTACGAAGTTATAGGTATTGATGGAAGCCCAAGCACCAAATGGGACCTTACACCCGATACCGTTAGCACTAAAAGCTACAAATTCAGCAACAGGATGTCGTATTTTACACAGTTGGTTGTTTCGCGTAGGTTCAACGATCATCTTTCCTTGCAGGTTGGTGGCGCGTTTACACATTATAATTGCGTTGATTCTGTTTACAACCACGACAGGATTTCGCTTTCTTTTGCCGGCAGGTACAAATTCTCGCCTCAAGGCTCTTTTATTATTGCCGGTGATTTCCCATTAGATTTGAAAAAAATAGAAGATGCGAAAAAAGTTTCAGAATCAACTATAGTTTACGACAAACCTAATCTCACTGTTGGATTTGAAATAGCAACCAGCACACATGCATTCCAGATTTACCTTGCTTCGGCCAAAGGAATCCTGCCACAAGAAGATATAATGTGGAACAAAAATGACATCTTTAATGGGGGAATCTTAATTGGCTTCAACCTTACACGTCTTTGGAATTTTTAAAATGTAAAATTGATATTTGGACTACTTTTTGCTTAAATCTAAACATAACCAATTAAAACAAAAAAAAATGAAAAACTCAATCAAACTTATCGCAATCATTTGCACGGCAATTATTTTTGTAACTGCAAACATGGCAATGGCTCAAAAAGCAGGCGGTCCATGGACAGTCCCTGCTAAGTACAAATCAATGAAAAGCACTGTAAAAGCAGGTGATGCCTCAATTGCAGGCGTTGGTAAGGAATCTTTCAACAAACACTGCAAATCGTGCCATGGCGCCAAAGGTTTAGGCGATGGCCCAAAAGCTGCCAACCTCAAAACCAGCACAGGCGATTTTTCGTCAGCCAAATTTCAAGCCTACTCCGATGGTGAACTGTATTACATGTCGTTTATTGGTCGCGATGAAATGCCAAATTTTGAGAAAAAAATCCTCAACGAATCCGACAGGTGGGCTGTTATAGGCTTCATCCGTACTTTAAAGAAATAATTTCCTACATAGAAAAGGGTGTTCTTTGAAATTTAGGGACACCCTTTTCTTTTTTTGCCTAAAGGTCTCCTGATCACAAATTTAACCATACGATGATTTCACATTTTACCCAATTTACCCGAAAATTTTCTGCATTTCCAGTGCTGGCGATGGTTGTTGTTTTGTTTTTGTCGCTACAACTTAATGCACAGTCGAAAAAAGCAGCCGAAAATGCAGCATTTAACGAGAAGTGCCTGAAATGCCACGGACAATCAAAATATAAGTACACCAACCCCGAATCGGGTACTGAAGTTACAAAAAAAATGTACATGGAAACGATCATCAACCGTTCCCAGTTTGCCGAATCGAACCACAAAAATTTTAAATGCACCGACTGCCATTCAGCAGATTATGATACATTCCCGCATCCCGGGCATTTGCGGATGGAAGCAATGTATGCCTGCAATGATTGCCATGGCGGTGATGAAGCCTATGCTAAATTCAAATTTGAAGAAATAGAATCTGAGTTTCAAGCAAGTGTTCATGCAACCAAACATAGCGAAGATTTCAATTGTTGGATGTGCCACAATCCTCATACCTATAAAATCAACGTTCGTTCAGACGAAAAAATTAAAGATATTGTGGCTTACGACAATGCCATTTGTTTGAATTGCCATGCAGATATTACAGAATACCAAATGCTTACCGACAAGGTAAATCCAAATATAGTTCAAAAGCATGATTGGCTCCCAAATCAGGCACTGCATTTTAAAAATGTTCGGTGTATCGAATGTCATGCACGTACCAACGACTCAATATTGGTAGCACATAATGTGCAACCAAAAGCAAAAGCTGTGCGTAGGTGCGTTGAGTGCCATTCGACCAATTCGATACTAATGGCTTCGCTTTACAAATACAAAGTGCAGGAAGTCCGCAGCAAAGCCGGGTTCTACAATGGTGTTATCATGAACGAAGGGTATGTGATAGGTGCAAACCGGAATTACTATTTAGGCTTACTCAGCCTTATCATGTTCGGCTGTGTTGCCGGAGGTATTTTAATCCATGCATCCCTCAGAATTTTAAAACGTAAAAAATAATGTCAGGAAAAATATATCTATATCCCGTGTGGATAAGGCTGTGGCACGCGTTGAATGCCATTTTAATCATATTGCTAATAATAAGTGGTGTGAGCATGCAATACACCAACCCCGAAAACCCTTTCATCAGGTTTGATATTGCCGTAACCATGCACAATATAAGCGGGATAATCCTTACCGCTAATTACATGGTGTTTCTATTCGGAACTTTTTTTACGCCTAATGGGAAATATTATAAATTGACCTTTAAAGGATTGTTTGCCAGGCTTATAAAACAATTCACCTACTATACCTTCGGTATTTTTAAACATGAAAAACCGCCATTCCCGGTTACAAAAGAAAGCAAGTTCAATCCTTTGCAACAATTTACTTATGTAATAGCAATGTTTGTACTTGTGCCAATTGTACTTATTACGGGTTGGGCATTATTGTACCCTGAAATAATCTTAACCAAGATTATGGGCGGTAGTGGATTGAAAGTCAACGATTTTATTCACGTAATAATTGGATTTTTCGTTTCTTTCTTTATGTTCATCCATATATATTTCTGTACCATAGGTGCAACTTTTGTCAGTAATTTCAAAAGTATGATTAGTGGTTTTCACGAATCGCATTAAAACAAAGGTTAAATCATTAGCTGATTTTGAACCCTAAAACCCATAACCGAACCTAAAATTGGCATACCATGGAAAAAAAGCAGAAAGACGATAAAAACTCAAGGAGGAACTTCCTCAAGCTTGGCTTGCTTGCGGGAGCAGGAACCGTTGCTACAGGGGCATTAATCGCAACTGGTAAAGGTGCTGCCGAATCGGGTGAAAAAATAAAAGTGCTCACCACCTCGGGAGAGGTGATGGAGGTTGACAAGAACTTTTTGACACTTGCCCCGGTTGGCCGTGAAGAATCGCACGAAGGCATACCAGGACGCAAATTTGTTATGGTTATTGACCTCGCAAGGTGTAAAAATGCCAGAAAATGCGTTGAGGAGTGCCAAAAAGGCCACAACTTACCAAAAGGCGAGGAATTCATGAAGGTTTACCTGATGCAGGATTCTGAAAAAACCGCTCCTTACTGGTTCCCTAAACCATGCTACCATTGCGATAATCCACAGTGCGTGAGCGTTTGTCCGGTGGGTGCAACTTACAAACGGAGCGATGGGATTGTGCTAATTGATAACGAACGTTGCATTGGATGTAAATTCTGTATGACAGGATGCCCATATTCGACCCGTGTTTTTGCCTGGAAACCTGACGAAGCTTACGAAATTGACCAACCCTATTCTCCCGAAAAAAGCGTACCAGGTGTTGAAGGTACCGTTTCAAAATGTGATTTCTGTCCCGATTTAGCCCGCGAAGGCAAATTGCCATACTGCGCATCAGCATGCCCTATGGGGGTAATTTATTTTGGCGATATTGACGAAGATGTAGTAACCAATGGAACCGAAACCTACAAATTCAGCGAATTGATCCGCGACCGTTCGGGATACAGGTATTTAGATAACCTTGGCACACGCCCTAATGTTTACTATCTGCCACCTGTTGACAGGCAATTCCCTGTTGAGAGGGGTTTGGATGGTTTAGATGAAGAAGTAACAAAGAGATTGGAAAACACGCCATTTGTGGTTAATAAAAATAAGGAGGCCAAATTATGAGCAATACAGCAAGTTCGGATAAACTGCTTAGGGAATTTGCACCACAAATTGAACGCACAAGCATTGTGGGCAAACTTTGGATTGCATTATTGGTAGGTGTAGTCCTTTTGGGATTCTTCGCCCTTTACTGGCAAGTGTCGCGTGGGCACATAGTAACAGGTATGCGCGACAATGT
>CAJAXK010000126.1 GCA_903946925.1 uncultured Bacteroidales bacterium
TCTATCTTCAAGCATTTTAACCTTCTCCCGCTTGAAAGGTTCACTGAAGGTGCGTCGCACTTTGTTCTGTCCCATTTTTGACAAATTGTAAAGTTATGAACTAAACTTCTTGTCAACCTATTTCATGATAGGACAGTTATGAGTTATGAGTTATGAATTATGAGTTAAGTTTGTTTTTGCTGGTGATGATAATGCTTCGGATTATTTTAAGTAATTCGGTGGCATCGTTATTCAGGCTTATAAATTCAGTTTCTGAAATATAATCAGTTTCTTTTAAAAGTTCTAACCAGTATAGAGTTTCATCACATTCCTTTTGAGAAATGGAAAGTTTATGAATAAAATCGGCTGTACTCTGTGCATTTATTGCTTCTCGCACATTTGCACCAATTGAGGTTCCTGATCGTAATAATTGCTTACTCAATACAAACTCTTTGTGACTTGAAACCAGAAGTTTAAAAAGATTCACTATCCTGATAGCAAATTTAAAACTCTTTGTTCTGATAATACTATCTTTTCCGCTCATCATTTATAATTCATAATTAACAGGTATTGTTTTTCTATATCGCGGATTTCCAAATCGGTCAGATCTGCAAATTCTTTCTCTCTGGCTCTTTTGCTTAGTGTGCTGTTGTTTTGCTCCAGGAAACGGATCAATAAGGCAACAGTTTTATCCGGCATCTGGAAAGTATCATCCAGCCAGGATTTCATTGCATCGTATTTTTGCAGGTAAGCAACTTCTTCCGGAATAATTTTATTGATGGTATATTCAACACATTCAAACAGGAATTCTGCTTGTTGTGTGGCATCGAAATAGCGGTAATAATCAATAGTTTCATTTAGTACTTCCACATTGTTATTGCGTGTTTTCTGCCAATCGATAAACTCTAGTATAGGATGCGAATAGCTTTCAAGAACCTGGCGGTAATCCGTAATGCGCTCCAGAATGGCTGCTGATACCGGAAAGATAATTCCCTGGGGGGTATAATTCATCTTAGCCAGCAGGTGATGGATAAGGTAACGGTGTATGCGGCCATTTCCATCCACAAAAGGGTGCATAAATACAAAGCCAAAAGCAATTTCGGCTGCTGTGAGTACAGGATGAAATTGCACCTCGTCCAGGAGCGAAGCCGTTTGGAGCAAGCCAGTGGATAATGTTTCCAAGTCCTGCCAACGGGCCGAAATGTGTTCAGGAATGGGTTCGCCGGAGCTACGATCGTGCTCGCCGACAAAACCGCCATCGGTACGGAAACCCATGGTAACAAAGCGACTGTTTTCGATTACTACCTGCTGAAGCCGGAGCAATTCTTCTTTCGAAAGTGGTTTACTGCCAGCCTGTCCAATGGCTTTGCCCCAGCGCACGGCACGGTTTTGTGTAGGGGTTTCGCCCTCGATGGTAAACGAGGCTTTCGAATCCTTCAGCAACAGAAATGCCGAAGTGCGAAGCAGAATATCTTTATGCACTCCCTGTATTACATCGTTGGTTTTTTGGGAAAGGTTAGCCTGGATATAGCCTTCCAGTTTAGCTGTTTTATAAATGAGCGGGCAAAAGTTAACTGTTCCGGGCAAATTATTACGGATGCGGTGGCGTGCTGAGTTGATGCCTTTGCTGCTTGTGTATTGCAGTTTGTCGTCAACGAGTTCAACATAATTCCCTTCTTTTAAATCGGGCAGATCCAGTGAGGTTTGCATCAACCACTCATAAAGGAACCATATTTTTCGGGTGTACTGACTTAAAGGCTCACTTTGCACCATGTTTTTTATAGTGGAAACTTCGATTGCTTCAAAAAGCTTTTTGAAGAACAGCAGATTGATCCCTTCGTACTTTATGGCAAACACCAGGTGGCCGTATAACGTGTCCGGCGGCTGGTGGCGGGGAGTAAGAATATGCCATCCCGGCGTTTTGTAAACCCTGTGCTTTTCGCTGATCAGGCTTAATTGCGCCGGCAAGGGTACAGGCAATTGCAAACTATCAATCAGGGCAGCATAACCCACCAGTATTCCGTTCTCAGGCGGAATTAATCCGTGAAAAACGGTTATTTTTTGTGAAAAATGTTTATTATCCATCATATTTTGTGAAAAACAGGTAGTACAAAGATATGTGAAAAATGATTATTGGTTGTGAATAATAATTATAATGCTATATAATTTGTGAAATATGTTTATTTTAAGACAAAAGTGAGGCAGAATGCTAGCAAAACATCTTTTGTAACAATCCTTTTTTATATTTCACCATTTTCTCTATCTGCAACTGGCAATGGTTTATCTTTTCATCGAGGGCGGATAGGAAATTGGCGATTTTGGTTTGCTCGGCAAGACAAGGAAATTTTATTGAAAATGATTTATATTCTTCTGCGTTAATGCCAGGTTGTCCGGAACGCATTGACATCAATTGGATCCATTTGTTATAAGATTCAAGTAATGTTTGAGAGAAGATGAAATACGGATTTCCGTTTATTATTGAAAACTTGATCAGAAAACCAGCAAATAATAAATTGCCATCATTCCTATTGTATAAGTAACTCTTTCCAACACTTGCTCCTGTGCGGGTAAATAAAATATCACTCTCTTTCAATTTGTATTTTTCTTCAATTACTCCATCGGGAGAAGTAAGTGGATTTGGTATAAATGCTCTTGAATTTTCATCGATATCGGTGATTCTGACATATTTATTTTCTCCATCATAAGCTATTGCTGCTGCATTCATTCCATACATTATCTTATCCGCAATATCACTTAACTTTTTCTTTTCCCATTTTGGATATTCCGCCCCATTCTCATCTTTAAACCGGATTTCCTGCGAAAATATTTTTTGTATCACACCTTTTTTGTATTGCTCCAGGAGGGATTTTTTTTGTTTGAGTTGGGTGAGTTTGGTGTCGATGGCGGTAAGGAAGGATGCGATTTTTTGTTGTTCGGGGTTTTGAGGAATATTGAGGGATATTTCAGCAATTCGCTTTGTTGAAATGCTCAAAACTTTTGAGCCTTGTGCTATTGTTTTAATTTGTAAACGTACTTTTTCGGACTGCATTAAAAATCCATTAAAGCCTATCGCCATCTTATGCAAATCGGGTCTTGCGAGGATGGTGTGTAAGCCGGAGACTACTTTTTCATTATTGAGGTTAACGATTTCAATACATTTACCAACATCGGCATAATCTTCGGAAGCATCGGCTAAAATCAAATCACCAATTCTGCAATAATTATCGTCTGGAACATTTTTTAGCTCTATTTCTGGATTTACAAATGGGACTTCTTCATTTGTAATATCAAATAGTGTACTGAATTTGGTATGAATATCACCGTAATGGATATTCTTAACCTGCCCATCTGCATAGTTCAAATTTTCTCTTGAAAACGAATTGGTTGATCTGAAAGAAAAAATGCTTCCATATTTTAAACATGACCAATCTGAATTAAATTCTGGAAAACGTAAAAGAGGGGCGTTTGGTTGCTTGGCCATTGGTTTATTTTTTTTGTTTTTGGTGGTGGCTTCGACAGGCTCAGCCACCGAAGAAAGATTGTGCCTTTGGGCGGTGGTGGTTTCGACAGGCTCAACCACCGGAGAAAGATTGTGCTTCTAAGGTCTTCCCGAAGGGAGATTTCCGTTCGGTGGCTGAGCCTGTCGAAGCCACGGGATTTTCTGTGGCGGCGGTGGTTTCTACTGGCTCAACCACCGGGGCAGATTTGTGCTACTGAGGTCTTCCCGAAGGGAGATTCCTGTTCGGTGGCTGAGCTTGTCGAAGCCACGGGATTTTGTCGGTGGTGGCGGCTTCGACA
>CAJAXK010000127.1 GCA_903946925.1 uncultured Bacteroidales bacterium
AATATAGAGGTTGATGCGGCGGGTGTAGTTCGTGGCCATTGTTTTGGGATTGATGGGCGAAAAGTACACTCACTTATGCATGCAAGAAAGGACAAAGGGAAATGGGGGATAGTTAATAGAAAATGGTTAATGGGAAATAGTTAATGGGAAATGGTTATTGGTTACTGGAAAATGGCTAATAGGGAATGTGATTGGTGACTGGTGATTGGTAGTTGGTGATTGGTAGTTACTTGTAATAGGGTTTTAGCGGGAATAACGTTTTTTATGGTTGGCAGAAATACCTTTAATGAAAAAAACTTATGAAGCGGATGCCCGGTGCGCGATAATAAGAAGGAGAAATACCAAGAGCGCAATTACCCAATTTGCAACTTTAATAGCACATATAAGATATAAGATGAGGGAGAATGAAGGTAAAAAGAAAGATTTGCTGATTCGACTTTACTTAACCCCCTACCATCCCCGTCATAAATGTTTCAACAAAATCAACGATTTTGTCCATTACGCGTTTGATGATTTTTTTGCGTTCGAGGAGCTTCGGTTTTATTTCGAGGATATTTACAATTTCGTCAGGAAGGGGAAGCCGCTCAGTAAAAAGATAGTTGCCTATGATGGATTGAAGTTTTCCGGAATCTACTTGTTCGTTTGCACAAATAGCAGCGAAAGCTTTTTGCTGCTCCACTGTCCAATAGTTCTCAAACTCTGAAGGTATGTTATCTGCATCGCCGATATGGGGAAGATTTTCTTCGATGAATTTTTCAATGAGCTCGCGTTTGCTGCGCAAAGTGGTTTCTCCGGAAAGGAGGTCGACAATGGCTTTTTTCTGTTTGACGTTTTCTGCGCCGGTAGCATCTTTGAGTTTAGCCAGGAGCCGGAGGATGTAGGCCACATTTATTTCGTCGCGGTGGATAAGTTCCAGTTCAAAATCGACATCATTCAGAATTGAAACTTTTTCCTTTAGGTTGTTGGTTTTTACCTTGTCGAATAAATCCAGGTACTTGCTTTTGTAGTCGTTGAAGCGTTGTTCGGCCATGGCCAGGTCGTCCCATGTAAAATCAGCGAAAGTGCCAAGCACATTCCGAAGGCGCATAATTTCGCGGAACGCTTTGATAAAGGCCATTTCATCTTCTTCGCTCTTTAATTCATCTATGCTTTTCAGGTTGGGGGCTATCTTTAACAATTCCGCATAAGCTGCACTGAATTTACGTACATATTCTTCGTAAGGTTCAATGAGAATGGTGTCCTTGGCATCTTTGTTTGAGAACAAGGCTATGGCATCATCCGTAGCTTGTTTGAGGTTACGGAAACAGACTATATTGCCCTGGGATTTCTGATCGTTCAATATCCTGTTGGTTCGTGAAAAAGCCTGAACCAAACCATGATATACCAGATTTTTATCAACATACAATGTATTCAGCGGTTTGCTGTCAAATCCGGTTAAATACATGTTTACAACCAGCAATATATCTATTTCGCAGTTCTTTACCCGTTTGGCAATGTCATTGTAATAGTTGTAATAGGTTTGACTGTCCTTGGTTGAGTAATTGGTAGTGAACACTTTATTATAGTCGGCAATAAATTCATCCAGTTTTTCGCGACTATGCATGGTTGCATAGGACGGGATGTTTTGACCTGTGCCATATTGAATGCCGTTATCTGCTGCAAGATGGGTAAGATCGTCCTGTATAAATCCATTGGCATCTTTATCGTCCTCGTTGGCGATGTAGCTGAAAATGGTTGCTATTTTAAGGTTGTGTGCTCCTTCGTTTTTCCGTTTCCTTAAATACTCATAGTAAAGTATCAGGTTTTCGATACTGCTGACACAAAATAAAGCTGTGAATTTACGGCTGTGTGTTTTGCGATCGTGATTTGCAAGAATGAAATCAGCTATTTTATTCAGGCGCTTGGGCGAGTTAAGCAGTTCATCCGTATCAATACCTTCAACCTCAATATCAATCTCGGTTTTAGCTCCTTCTTTTTGTTTGTATTTTCCGATGTATTCGACAGAAAATTTCAATACGTTTTCGTCCTTGATAGCATCGGTAATGACGTATTTGTGCAAACATTCTTCAAAAAGTTCCTTAGTAGTACGTTTACCCAATTCATTTTTCACTGCATTTTCGGCAAATATGGGAGTTCCTGTAAAGCCAAACAATTGCGCCTTACTGAAGAAGTTGCGTATCCGTTTGTGAGTTTCGCCAAACTGTGAGCGGTGGCACTCATCGAAAATGAAAACAATCCGCTGTTCCTTCAACTGGCTCATGCTGCTGCTGAAGTAGTTTTTAGTGATGGCAGAATTAAGTTTTTGTATTGTTGTGACAATTAGTTTGGTGTCGTCAGAAAACTGGCGTACCAGTGCAGAGGTATTGTCAGTGCCATCAATACTGCCTTCGGAGAAACTGTTAAATTCCTTTGCCGTTTGGTAATCCAGATCTTTACGATCAACAACAAACACCACTTTATGTACTTTGGGCAGTTGTGTAAGTATCTGGCTTGCTTTAAATGATGTGAGCGTTTTTCCTGATCCGGTTGTATGCCAGATATACCCGTTTTTATGGCTGGTTTTTACCCGTTCAATTATTGCTTCGGTTGCATAATACTGGTATGGCCGGAAAACCATCAGAATTTTATCGGATTCGTGCAACACAATGTACTTTGTAATCATTTTGGACATGTGGCATGGTTCCAGGAATTCCCTTGTAAAGTCCGATAGTTGACGGATAGGCTGGTTTAGCGGATCGGACCAGTAAAAGGTTTGCTTAAAAGATTGGAAGCGATTGTTGGCGTAATACTTGGTATTGACACCATTTGAAATTACAAATATCTGAATGAACTGGAACAGGCCGTTTGAAGCCCAGAAGGAATGCCGTTGATATCGGTTAATCTGGTTAAATGCCTCTTTCAATTCAAGGCCACGTTTTTTTAGTTCGATCTGAACCAATGGCAAACCGTTTACCAGAATGGTTACATCGAAGCGGTTCTTATAGGTGCCATCAAGTGTAATCTGGCGTGTTACCTGGTATTGATTCTGGCACCAGTGTTCCTGCTGGATAAATTCGATGTAAACGGTTGAAACCAAACCCGATTTGTCGGCGCGCACCAGCGGAAGTTTATCCCGGAGTATTTTAGCCCGGTCGAAAACGTTGCCCTTGTTGAGATGATTGAGTATTAGTTTAAACTCTGTATCGGAAAGTGTGACCTTGTTATGCTTTTCGAGTTGTGATTTGAAATTGGCAAAGAGGTCGTTTTCATCTTTAATTGCAATATAGGTATAACCCAATTCAACGAGTTGAGCGATAAGGTTGTCCTCTAAAATTTGTTCGGGCTGGGTTGTCAAAGGAGTTATGAGTTATGAGTTATGAGTTATGAGTTATGAGTTATGAGTTGTGGATGTAAGTTTCACGGGAGCCAGGTTTGAGATTTGATTTTTTGGTTTTGGAATTTATTTGTTTTTTGCTATTTG
>CAJAXK010000128.1 GCA_903946925.1 uncultured Bacteroidales bacterium
CGATTCCACGGGGAATTATACCGTGATGCTTGCAGTGGCCGACACCAACGGCTGTGCCGACACGATAACACAACAGGTAAAGGTGGACCCATCGCCAAGCAGCGCGTTTGATTTTACCGACAACGTGGATGAGATACAGGGGCAGTTGCAGTTTACCAACGGTTCCACGGGTGGCACGGAATACTACTGGGATTTTGGCAACGGGGAAACTTCCTACCGCGAATCGCCGCTGATCACTTACCAGGAAGACGGCACCTACCAGATCATGCTGGTAACGGTGAGCGGGAAAGGATGCCAGGACACGTCTTTCTCCACCTACGAGATGATTTTCAAAGGCTTGTATGTGCCCAACGCTTTTGCCCCCGGTGGCAGTGTGCAAAGCACCCGCCTCTGGAAACCGGTGGGCGTGAACCTGGCGCAATACCTTGCCGAGGTGTACGACAGCCACGGGGCCAAAATTTGGTCAAGCTCGTTGCTCGACAACAAAGGCACACCGGTGGAAGGCTGGGACGGATCTTTCAACGAAAAGCCCTGCCAGCAGGATGTATATGTGTGGAAGATTTCTGCCGTGTTCCGCGATGGATCGGTTTGGTACAACAAGGATGTTGGGGAGCACAAGGGCTTGACCGAACCGGTTTGGGGGACGATGACGTTGATAAAGTAAGGAGGGATTCCAACAAATTTTATACTGAAATTCTGAATTTTATAGTCGTAGAAAAGGCTCGCATGTCGAGCCTTTTTCCTGACTTCGACCCTAGGTGACTCAGACTGATTTAACGCTTTGAGAATCGCAGAAACGGTATAAAAATTATTATTTACTTACGAATATTCAATTCTCAGGAACTCAACTGTGAATTGGGTGGCGTAATGTCGAAGCCATGAAAATGAGCAGATTGAACAAGTGTTAAAGTAATTCGAGATCTTTGCTATCAGGATAAACTACTGTTATTAGCTTGAAACACCATCATGACCAAGCCTCACTTCCAATCATTTTTCTAAAAATAACCTATTCTTTCCAACTCAATATCCAATCCCGAATCCAGTGGCAACATAGCATTTATCAGCCTTGCTTTCTGGTAATGCCTCAATTCGTTTCCAGGAATCTCCTTTTCGGAAATTTTGCCATTTGACAACAAATAGCTTCGCATAGTACCATGAAGCAATGGGTTTACAGGGGTAACCCAGTGAAAACCATCATAAAAAACAATATTGCTGAAACTGGTATCTGTAATAAGTCCATTCTTTACAATCAATATTTCATCATAGTTGCCTCGTTTAATGCTGAGTTCATCCAGTTGTTTGCGGTCGGAGAATTTATGCTTGTAACAAATCGAATTATCATCCACCAACCTAAGCGAGTTAATAGTACGTGGCAAATAGGGTTCAAAACTAATATGTTCTATTTCAGTTTGGTAAACAACCTTGCATTTGAATTTCCCTTTAGAAAAAGTAACCGGTATTTTGATATAATTTATCAAATCAATAAAATCCGTAAGCCCCAAAAGCAGTTTACGGCTCTGGTACATCCTTTGGTTGTGGTGAAGTAAATTATAAATCACCCCATCCTGAATCCTGATAGTTTCAAACAAAAGGGACATAAACCTTATCAATCAATTCGTTATATTCGTCTAACAGAATGCTTTTAGCCGTTATTCCACCACCGCTACAGAACGACAGTTTCCCATTTTCATTTTTGATAAACCGTATCATTACGCCTGAATCTAATTTTGAACCATCAAAATAACCAAACACACCAGTATAAAATCCCCGATCATGGGTTTCGGCCTCATGGATAATTTCAATTGTTTTTTTCTTGGGTGCGCCCGAAATGGATCCGGCGGGTAGGAGTTTTTTGAAAATATTTCCAAGATTAGAGGCGTAGTTTGGAGGCAAATCGCCTGAAATCTCGGAACTGACCTGAAGGAGGGATTTCTCGTGTGTAACAATTTTTTCAATGTAACGGAACCGGTCAATTTTCACACCGGACGCTACCATACTAAGGTCATTGCGTATAAGATCAACAATGGTATTGTGCTCTGCAGTTTCTTTTGTATTGCTGAGAATCAATTCTTCTGCATTGGGCAAGGAAGCATCAATGGTTCCCTTCATAGGGAATGACCGGATTTTACCTTTGGAAATGCGCACAAATATTTCGGGTGAAAAAACAACGAACTTATCGCCAAAAAGCAAGCGGTAACGGGCTTTGCTCCTTTCAAAAATCTCAGGCAGTCCTATATTGATTTGAATGGGAGTGGCAAAAGTTAGGTTTGTAAGGTAGGAATTCCCTGCAACCAGATTTTGGTGAACAAGGTTAAAGGATTTTTCATATTCAATGAACCTGCAAGGAGATTTGATCAAGCTGACAATCGTGTTTTTGGTTGAAAAAGAAGGATTACTTCCAACCCCATTGATATTGAAATAAACACCTGATTCAAAAGCCTTATCAGGTTCAATAAAAAAACCATATTTAACATCAAAATCAATACCGAACAAAAAAGGATCCGCCCTGCCCCCATAAATATCCATCAGTTCAAAAACCTTCTCGGCTGAAATCGGCATTGGAACATTCGTTTGATGAAGCTCTGTTTTTCCCTTCAATCCTGTTTTGTTTTATTAATTATTTGAAAATCAGGAGATAAATATTATTCCAAACAACACCCTTGAAGGGGAAACATATTAACTTACATATAAATGACCATTCAACCAACCAATTTCCCCCATCACTTTTTCCTACTCAAACATCCTTCTTAAAACTCCCCAATTGTGTATATTCTCATTACTCATCTCTCCCTTCTCACCTCTCCCCTCACCCCTTCTCATCTCTCACCTCTCACCTCTCACCTCTCCCTTCACTCTCAATACGCCCTCTCCTCCTTTCCCTCAATAAAGTTGATAAAAGATTTGTTCACCACTTTGTTCCCACCAGGTGTAGGGTATTTTCCGGTGAAATACCAATCGCCGGTATGGTTTGGTATTGCCTGGTGCAAATCTTCAATGGTTTGAAATACGATTGCAACTTCTGCCTTGCATTTGGGCGGGGTTACAAGTTGGGCAATTTTGGCCGAAATCTGCTGTGGCGTAAATAGGTCGTATATTTCTTTAACGTAATTTACCATCTGCTCTTTAGGCAATTTTTCCTGGGCTTTGCACTTACGGTACACTTCGTTAAGGATGTCGCTTTGGTGGGTATCTGTTAGCAAAGCTATAGTAGCATTAAATGCTATAAAATCGGTAATCTTAGCCATATCAATCCCATAGCAATCGGGATAACGGATTTGTGGCGCCGAAGAAGCAACCACTATTTTTTTGGGATCCAGCCTGTCTAACATACGGATTATGCTCTGTTTCAAGGTTGTGCCACGTACAATGGAATCGTCGAGTACAACCAAATTGTCGATTCCCCGGCGCACAGTCCCATAAGTAACATCGTACACGTGTGCTACCAGATCGTTGCGCTTTGAATCCTGTGTTATAAAAGTCCGGAGTTTAATATCCTTAACAGCAACTTTCTCGACCCGCGGTTTCAGTTTAAAAATTTCCTGCAATTGTTCGCGGGTTATTGAAGGGCCAGCTTCAAGTATTTTGTCCGATTTAATTTCGTCGCAAACATTGTTCAAACCTTCGACCAGTCCATAAAATGCCGAAGCAGCCGTGTTAGGGATATAACTGAAAACCGTATTCTGCAAATCGTGCCCAACCTCCGTAAGTATGTTTTTTGTTAAAGCAATGCCTAACTGCTTACGTTCGTTATAAATTTCCTTGTCGGTGCCACGGCTGAAATAAATCCGCTCGAAAGAACAGGAACGACGGGTTGCAGGTTGCTTAATTTGGACTTCTTCCACAAATCCATCACGGTGTACAATCAATGCATGTCCGGGTTTTACTTCTTGCACATCGTTATAACGAACATCTAAGGTGGTTTGTATCACAGGGCGCTCAGAAGCAGCAACCACAATTTCATCGTCTTTGTACCAGTATGCCGGACGAATCCCATTTGGGTCCCGCAAAATAAACGCATCGCCATGCCCAAACATACCGGCAATTGCATATCCACCATCCCAATGTTCCGATGATTGACGCAACAAATCCTTAATATTCAAATTTTTTGCAATAAGCTCGGTACTCTGCTGTTTTGAAAAACCTTCTTTTTTAAATTTACGGTACAGTTCCTCGTTGTAATCATCCAGAAAATGGCCTATTTTCTCCAGAATCGTAACCGTATCGGAAGTCTCAACTGGATATTGCCCAAATTCAACCAACCTTTGAAAAAGCTCATCAACATTGGTCATATTGAAATTCCCTGCCAGAACAAGATTCCGTGTCATCCAATTGTTGTAGCGGACAACGGGATGCAAATTCTCAATATTATTTTTTCCAAATGTACCATAACGGAGATGACCGATAAAAACCTCGCCAAAAAACGGGATATTATTCTTTAACCAAATTGAATCATCTATTTTGTCTTTATTGGTCAGTATAATATCCTGAAATGGTTTGTAAATCTGCTTGAAAATATCGTCGATAGGTGCGGCAGCGTTCGATCTGATCCTGTCAATATATCTTTTGCCTGGTTGTACATTAAGTTTTATGCTTGCAACACCTGCTCCATCCTGGCCACGGTTATGTTGTTTTTCCATCAATAAGTGCAATTTATTGATGCCATAAAGTGAGGTACCGTACATGGAATAGTAATATTCGAGCGGTTTTAAAAGCCGGATAAAAGCAATACCACATTCATGTTTGATTTGTTCGCTCATTGGATAGGTTTTGGCGTTTAATGGTTCTTTTGCAACAAGTTGTAAGTAAAGCTATAGAATAAAAAGCTAAAGCTTACGGAAGAAATTGCAGTTTTAACTTGCTGAATATAAGCTTCCAATCAAAAAAAAAAGGCAAAAAGGTTCAATTAGTTTTTAATGAGTTTTTTGCTGCCAACAAACCCTTTTTCGTCATAAAAAAGAAGGAGGTAGGTGCCATTCGAAAGATTGCTTACATCAAATGCGAATCGGTTGTCCGAAATTATTCCACTTTCTTTTATCTTGTTTCCTGTAAAGCTTATCAGCATCAAGCGTTGTATGTTTTCCGGCAACTCAACAAATACCTGGTTTTGCGCAGGATTAGGGAAAACATTTACAAGGCTCATTATTGAATTATCCGGAACTTTGGAAACCCCGCTTTCGGCATTGTTGTAAAAACACGAATAGGTATATTTCCCCGACTCAACATTCCATTGCCGGTTAGGTTGCCCGTAAGGGAATTCAACAATTGAGTCGTGCCAGCTGCTATTAATGCGGAATTTGAATTCCAGATGGTCACCGTCCCTAAAACCTGGGATAGTAATGGAATAAATCGAAGAATCGGATCCGGGAACGATGTGCAAAATATGTTTTGTGCCATCGTACTTGTTAAAAGTGCCAGCCACATCTACCGTATCAGCCCTTGGGTTAAAGAGGCTATCGGCTATATATTTCGACATATTTACTTCAAAAGTCAGGCTCTTAAATGGTGTAACATCATCTGTAACCTCAATATCGTCGATGGCAAGTTTATCGCCTCCAGAAGCTGTATTTAAGCGAAACCCAATATAAACTACCTTATTGGCATACAGCGACGAAAGGTTAAGTGAGTGTTGCAGAAAAGCATCAGTTTGTGAAGAAGAAAAGCTGAAAAACTCGGGGTTGAAAAGGCATCCACTCACCGATTGCTCGGTTGTGGAAACAAACAGTTGGTACGTGTCGGTAGTTCCGGAAACCAACGACAAGCTTTTGAAATTCAAGAACGACATTTCCCCAAGCCTTATAGCGGGGGTAATAAACCAGTCGTCGGCAGCTTTAGCAGGATCGTATTTGGAAGTGCCTATTGCGGCATGGTTCCCGGCAATCCCTGCTGTGCTAACAAACCAAGGAACGCTCTTAAGGGTATCCCATTCCGTTCCGGCAGGATCGCCATTATCGAGGTTAGAAAGCACATACTCCTGAAAAAGGTTAGTTGTGTCCTCGAATGTTTGCGAATAAAGTACCTGCTGAGCTTTAGAGGCCACACCAGTGAGCAGGAATAACAGGATTGCAATGGAAAATTTACGCATCATACCATTAAAATGAAAAGGAGCTGCCCCTTAAATTATTAATACATAATACTGTTTACCAGATTAGTATAAATTTTCAAAAACAGGCAGTTTTGTTAAGAAGGTGCAAATTTACAAATTCCTACCCAATTAATAAGGTTTGAACAATTAATGATGGAAGCAGTTATCTATTATTAGTAAAATTTAACGTTAATTTGTTGCGGAAAAGGTTGAGAGGTTGAGGGGTTGAGAGGTTGAGGGGTTGAGATGTTCAGGGGTTCAATTGGCTTCGCCGTTCAATGTTCAATTGTTCGATTGTTCAAATGTTCGATTGTTCAAATGTTCGATTGTTCGATTGTTCGATTGTTCAAATGTTCAATTGGCTTCGCCGTTCGATTGTTCAAATGTTCGATTGTTCAATTGGCTTCGCCGTTCAAATGTTCAATTGGCTTCGCCGTTCAAATGTTCAATTGGCTTCGCCGTTTAACCGGCCA
>CAJAXK010000129.1 GCA_903946925.1 uncultured Bacteroidales bacterium
CAACGACAAAAGTATGGTATTGTGCCATCTCCCAAGCCTTGTATTGCGGGAAGATACCTTCGGATTAGAAACACATTGTATTTTTATAAAGCCTTGATTTTTGGTTACTTTTTGATCAAGCAAAAAGTAAAAAAGCTAAAATATTTTGAACAATGTTTTAGTTTTGATAACAGTTAGGTAACATCTTATAACAAGAAGTAGCTTCTCATCAATGCTTAAGTGAGGTTTTGTATCTTTGCGCCTTCAAAAAATAAAACCATGCGTGAAATTAGAGTTCGATTTGCACCAAGCCCAACCGGTCCATTGCATATTGGCGGTGTGCGTACCGCTTTATACAATTATCTTTTTGCCAAAAAAAATGGCGGCAATTTTATCCTCCGTATTGAGGACACCGATCAAGGACGTTTTGTGCCAGGCGCCGAACAATATATAGTTGAATCGCTGGCTTGGAGCGGCATTACTTTCGATGAAGGCGTACATATAGGCGGGCCATATTCGCCTTACCGCCAAAGCGACCGTAAAGAAATATACCACCAATATGCACTTCAACTTCTGGAAAACGGAACGGCATATTATGCTTTCGATACACCGGCGGTGCTTGATGCGATGCGAAAGGATTACGAATCCCGAAAAGAAACTTTTCAATACGGCCCACAAACCAGAAATGGTTTACGGAACTCATTGACTTTACCGGAAAACGAAACAAAGGAATTGTTAGCGAATGGCGAACATTACGTTATTCGGGTGAAAATACCTGATAACGAAACAATTAAAGTGCAGGATCTTATCCGTGGCGAAGTATCAGTTGATTCACACTTGCTTGACGATAAAGTACTTTATAAATCGGACGGTATGCCAACTTATCACCTCGCCAATGTAGTTGACGATTACCTGATGAAGATTTCGCATGTTATACGCGGTGAAGAGTGGTTGCCTTCAGCACCGCTTCATGTACTCCTTTACCGCAATTTTGGTTGGGAAAACGACATGCCGCAATTTGCACATCTCCCACTTTTATTAAAACCCGATGGAAACGGCAAACTGAGCAAACGCGATGGCGATCGCTTGGGCTTTCCGGTATTTCCTTTACGGTGGACCGATCCAAAAACAGGTGAAGTATCGTCGGGTTATCGCGAAAGTGGATATTTGCCCGAAGCTTTTATAAATATGCTTGCTTTCTTAGGATGGAACCCTGGAACCGAACAAGAATTGTTTTCGATGCAGGAATTGGTTGACGATTTCAGTATTGAGCGGGTCAGCAAATCAGGTGCGAAATTTGATTTGGAAAAAGCGCATTGGTACAACCATCAGTATCTTTCAAAAAAGTCATCAACCGAGTTATCTGCTTTTCTAATTCCAATTTTGAAAGAAAAAAAGATTGAATTTTGCACCGAATATGTTGAACAAGTTTGTGCCTTAATCCACGATAGGGCAGTTTTAATCCCCGATTTATGGACACAATCGCATTTCTTTTTCATAGAACCAGAATCGTTTGACGAGAAAGTTGTATCCAAAATTTGGAAACCCGAAACCCCTACCCTATTGGCCGAATACATCCACGTTCTGGAATCTATCGAGCCTTTTACCAAGGAAAATATCGAACTGCACACCAAAGAGTTTGTACAGGCCAAAGGTATTGGCATGGGCCAATTAATGAACCCATTTAGGCTAACCGTAGTAGGTGCCAATGCAGGGCCAGGCATGATGGATATGGCGGCTGTTATCGGTAAGGAATTTATAATTCCACGTATCCAGAAAGGGATTGAAAACATATCGGTTTAACCTCGATAAAATGATGTATCTTTGAGCGTATGTTTACAGATGTTTGTAAAACAACGCTCAAGATATAGCTTTATGAAAACTTTTCTTTATTGTTTGGTTTTATGCCTGTTGTTTGGTGCTGAAATTTTTTCTCAAAATTGCTTTCCCAATGGTCTTTTAATTACAACCCAATCACAAGTTGACAGTTTTCCGATCAAATATCCTGGTTGCACCACAATTGAAGGTTCGCTCGAAATAAAGGGCAACGCAATAACTAACCTAACCGGGCTTTCGGTGCTGACCTCGGTTGTAAAAGATTTAAAATTAAATTTTTGCAATTCGCTAACTTCGCTAACCGGCCTACAAAATATCACGGCAGTTGGAGGCGATTTAAAAATTGCATACCTAAATTCGATAACAAATCTGCAAGGATTAAATTCAATTTCCCAGATTGGTGGCAACTTTTATATTTCGTACAACAATTCACTTACAAGTTTATCAGGGCTGGAAACATTGGCATCAATAGCCCAAAATTTAGATGTAAACAATAACCCTTTGGTGGTAAATCTTACAGGATTGACACAATTGTCGTCCTTGGGAGGCGACTTACGACTGATAAAGAACAATTTGTTTACATCTTTTTCAGGTATTGGCCCGGTTTCGATTATAGGTGGGGAATTAATTGTAAAAGATAATAGCAATTTGATAAACCTTTCCGGGCTTGAAGCAATACATTACATTACCGAAAACCTCACTATTGAAGATAATAGTTTAATTATCAACCTAACAGGCCTAAATTCCCTTGATTCAATTGGTGGAAATATTATCGTAAAAAGAAACCCGTCCTTCACAAGTTTTAGTGGTTTAGGAAATGTTAAACAAACCAAAGGGATTTCATTGCAAAACTGCAATAGCCTCCAATTTCCAACTGGTTTGAGCAACCTAACAATAATAAAAGGCGATTTTACGGCAACAAATAACCCTGTGCTGAAAGGTATAAACGGTTTCACTTCTTTAGCCACAATTACGGGCAACTTAACAGTTACCGACAATCTAAGCCTTATAAACCTGAGCGGGCTTAATTGGGTCCATTATATTGGTGGCACAATTAATTTGGAAGAACTACCCATGTTTACAAGCCTTTCGGGCTTACAAAACCTGGATTCGGTAGGTGGGTTAACACTGTATCAATTATTCGATTTACAGGATATTTCTGCTTTAAGCTCACTAAAAAAAGTAAATGGAAATCTTGAATTGATGGCAAGTGATTACAATCTTACAAATTTGGAGGGATTTTCGTCACTTAAAAAAATTGGAGGGAACTTGATTTTAGGGCTGGCAAGCCAACAAAACCTTAATGGATTTGATTCGCTTGTAAGCATAGGCGGCGACTTAAGCCTTAGTTCGTCGGAGTTGATAAGTTTAGACGGATTAAATAATCTATCGCTTATAGGCGGCAGTTTAATTTTAGACGGCAACGCAAAATTAACCGAGTTTCGGGGAATTGATAGCATTAGCAGTATTGGCAATAATTTAAGGATTGTTTTCAATAAGTCGCTACAAAACCTTGATGGTTTTTTGGAACAGGTAGTAAGTATTGGCGGAAGTGTAGAATTTTATGAAAACGACCTTTTGTCCAATATCGAAGGCTTACATTCCCTTGAATCAGTTGGCGGCAACCTCGAAATATGGGAATTGCAGAATTTGAACAATATAGAAGGTTTGCGTTCGCTAAAATCAATTGGCGGCCACCTATGGATATGGGATATGCCTGTATTGTCGAATTTATATGGTTTTGATTCACTCCGCTATATTGGTGCTGAATTGAGTTTTTCTAACAATCAAAGCCTAAATGATATTTCAAGCCTTGCTAAGCTTGATACAATAGTAAGCGGGATGTCTTTTGATATGTGCCCAACTATCGAACATATAGATTGCTTTGAATCATTGGATTATTGTGGCAGAATATATATCTACAATCTCCCTAACCTTTTAAGCATCAATAACCTAAATTCAATAAAAAACATACCTGGCGAAGTGTCTTTACAGTTTGCAGCCAAATTAAACAACCTCTCTGGGTTTAATGCGCTAAATTCGATTGGAAGCGATTTCCGTTTTTTCGGAGTAAATTACATAGAGAACCTCGATGATTTTTCCGCGCTTAAATCTATTGGCGGCAGATTTAGATTAGCGGAAAACTTAAAACTTAGCAACATCTTGGGACTGGACTCACTCAGATATATAAATGGAGATTTGCAAATAACAAATAATCCGTTGCTCCATAGCTTATCGGGCTTGGATTCAATACGCCCCGACTCGTTGAAGGATATTTTGATTTCCGGAAACACTTTATTAAACACCTGCGATGTGTGGAGCATTTGCCGATATATTTCGAACCCGATGGGCACGATTGACATAAGCGGCAATGCACAGGGTTGCAACACCCAAATGGAGGTAGAAATCGAATGTGGAATTGTACAAGTAGAAGATGCAAAAACATCTGAGGTTTTAATATATCCAAACCCGGTAAATGAGTTTGTCGAAATAGTTTTGCCTGATAAGTATGAAGCCGCCGACATAATTTTGTACGATAGGTTAGGCCGCATTGTAAAACACTCCGCTTATTGCCGAACCTTAAACATTTCGGATCTTCCAAAAGGATTTTACATCATCGAGGTAAAAAGCAAAAACAGGATTTTCAGGTCGGTGGTAAGCATTATTTGATTTCACAAAATGGCTGAGTCGGAAAACAATTTTACGGATTGTACTTTGCGGAAAAATAGCGTTTGAGCAAATCAAGTTAAAAACTATTTCACAAATGCAAGAAAGTTGGTAAAAGGAAAATTTGTATTTCTTTGTCCCGCTAATTTTTCAGAAACTAAAAAGTACAATGAACAAGATTTTCAAACTATTGCTCCTCCCCTATTTTTGAAAGATATTATTTCCGTGCTAATTTTTCAACCAGCAAGATTGAATTTGTATTTTGTAAATTTGATCTTGCAACAGCCCATTTGGGTCAATATCCCTTTTGAAATATTTCCTTTCCAAAAATGCTGTTTTATTGCCCTTTTTAAGGCGAATATTTCCTGCCAACGGTACAGCTTCCAAAATTTATTCAATTCTCAAGGACTTAAAACCATCAAAACAGACGTATTCGGAATACTTTTAAGATTGAAAATCAATTTTTTAGAACAGCATAAATCAAGTTAGAAAATTTCATCAGTTTTAGGCTCAATTTCACCAATTGAGGATAGTTTTTTGGTTTGTACAAAAATTTCAGGTCTCTAATCTAATCCGCTTTCATTTTTCGATAAACCAAAAATCAAAATTTGATTTTCTGTAAAAATGCTTTAGGTCTGTCCAAAATTCCATTTTAAAAATCAGCTATTATAAAACCGATGAAATAGCCATGATTGGAATAAATCACCAACTGAAGATGATATTATGATCAATCTGGCGTATTCCATGCGACCCGTAAAAAATTAATAATAACGCATGAAAATAGTTTTTGAGGTTAACATTAATCCTTTTCAAGTTTGGGTTGTCGAATAGATTAATTTTGCGCCCTCAAACCAAAAACCTGTATGTTGAAAATTACGCTCACCCTAACTTTTATAAGTTTGTTTTTCCTGAATTCTGCATTTGCACAAGAATTTTCTATTTCAGGTACACTTTATAACGAAGATGACAATGCTACTTTGGTTGGCGCAACCTTAAAACTTGTAAGCAAGCGCGATACCACAATTGAAAAATATACCAATTCGGGATTGAAGGGGGAATTTAGATTTGAGAAACTTGCCCGTGGCCGCTACAAATTGGAAATAACCTATATAGGTTTCGAGAAATATGTGAGAGAAGTTATTGCAAATGGCGAAAATCCAAACATAGGAATCATAAAACTAAAACCAGCCACCACAAACCTTCAAGTTGTCGAAATAAAAGGAACGGCTGTTCGCGCTGAGCAAAAGGGAGATACAACCTTGTACAACGCGGCGGCATTTAAAGTAACCGAAGATGCCACAACCGAGGATCTTGTAAAGAAAATGCCTGGAATTACAATTGAAAACGGAATCGTTAAGGCCCATGGAGAAGATGTAAAAAAAATATTGGTTGACGGCAAGCAATTTTTTGGCGACGATCCCTCGGTAACATTAAAGAACCTGCCGGCCGAAGTGGTTGATAAAATACAGGTTTTTGATAAGATGTCCGACCAGGCAGCCTGGAGCGGCTTTGACGATGGCAGTGGCCAAAAAACTATAAATATTGTTACCCGGAGCGCAAAAAACTCAGGACAGTTTGGAAAGTTTTCAGCAGGTTATGGCACCGACGATCACTACCTTTTGGGTGCCAATGTCAACTTTTTCAAAGGACAGCGCCGAATTACCCTATTGGCCATGAGCAACAATGTTAACCAACAAAATTTTTCGGCTGATGATATTTTGGGAAGCAGCTCAGGCAGCAGCTCACAAGGCATGTCGGGCGGTGGAAGATCAGGTGGAAATGCCATGTCAAGCCAAATGGGACCGCAAAACGGCATTTTTAGCACCCATGCTATTGGTGCCAATTACACCAATTCGTTTGGCACAAAAATGGTACTAAATGCAAGTTATTTTTATAATAACGGTGAAACTACTACAAATAAAACTGTTGATAGGCAGTACATTGGCAGCAGCAACAATTATTATAACGATTCGAGCCAGGTAATAGCAAATAACATCAACCATAGGCTCAACATGCGGATTGAATATAACCCCGATTCGAGCAATTCCTTTGTACTTACGCCCCGTTTGAGCATACAGGACAACGAATCGAACAGCTTACTGAAAACGCAGACCTCAAAATATCCGGAATATTTGCCTACAGATCCAAAGACTTTAACCCAAAACGATGGAGATGCCAATGGATATAATTTCAACAACGAATTTCTATACCGATATAAATTCCGTAAAAAAGGCAGAACGGCATCCATAACGCTTGGTACCGGAATCAATAACCGCTATAAGGATAATTACCAACTCTCGGCAAGCAGCTTAAGCACAGATTCAACAGGCAAAGAACCCTTAAACCAATACGGCAAAACCGTTTCAAACGGATATAACCTTTCATCAAACATTGTATATACCGAACCAATCGGGACAAAAAGCCAATTGCAGTTTAACTATCAGCTTTCCTATTCAGAGAACGATAACGATAAAAAAACGTATAATTATAGTACAGATCAACAAGCTTATATACTATTCGATACATTGCTCTCAAATATTTATAACAATGGATACTTAACTCACCGCGTCGGTGGAGGATATTTGTACCAGACTGAAAAAGCAAATTTGAACCTTGGATTAACTTACGAATATGCCGAACTTAACGGCCAATCAAGTTTTCCAGTTATCGATTCCACAAAGAAAAGTTATAGTACTGCATTACCAAACATGATGTTCAACTATAAGTTTACACAGTTTACAAACCTCCGCATGTCGTACCGCGTAAGTACAAATGCACCTTCGACAACTCAATTGCAAAAGGTGCTGGATATTTCAAACCCATTGCTTCTATCTATGGGTAATCCAAATTTGAACCAGGAAATCCGGCATTTTGCCATGGGGCGGTTTTCTCATTCCAATAAGGAAAAAACTTCCAATTTATTTGGTATGCTGTTTTTTCAAAAAACCATTGATTACATTGCAAACTCCTCATTTACCATATATAACGACACACTTATAAACGGTTATCAAATTGCCGAAGGCTCGCATATTACACTACCCAAAAACCTTGACGGCGCGTGGAAAGGAAGGGCTTTGGTTACTATTGGTTTTCCGTTAAAACCTATTAAATGCAACCTTAACCTTAACACAGGGTTTAGTTTTAACAGGCTTCCCGGACTTATTGAAAACCAATCGAATTTTTCGAATACCTACGGTATAAACTTAGGTTCGGTGTTGAGTAGCAACATTAGCCAAAAAATAGATTTTACGCTTACATACAACGTAAACTTTAATCTTGTTGAAAATTCCATACAGCCCCAATTGAACAATAATTACTTGTTCCAGATAGCTTCGATACAGTTTAACTGGGAATTTTGGAAAGGCTTTTTCGTACAAAACAGCGTAACCTACCAAAACTATAATGGACTTTCCTCTAATGTAAGCGACCAATACACTTTATGGAACTTCAATCTGGGAAAAAGAATATTCAAAAATAAAGCGGGAGAAATTAAGCTTTCGTGTTACGATATATTAGATGAGAATACTAACCTAAACCGCACTGTTACCGATAGTTATATTGAAGATTCAAATACAGAAAGTTTGAGGCAATATTTTATGCTTTCGTTAACTTACAACCTGCGTAAATTTTCAGGAAAAATACCAACAACAGAAGAAAGGCGCGGCGGTTTTGATGGAAGGCCGGGGGAACATTTTCATTGAGGGTAGTTTTATGCAATTAGCTGAAAAGTAATTATTTGCAGAATTAACCGTGAAAGAGCATTACAAATTGTTTTCTTAGTTGTTATGCCAGTAATAAAAAAACCACCTACAAAAACGTTGTAAGTGGTTCATTTTCAAGTTGTCCGATCAGGTCTCGAACCTGAACTCTTCTGATCCAGAATCAGACGTGTTGCCAATTACACCATCAGACAATTTTTATTTGAGGGCGCAAAATTATACAAATTTTTAAACGCCATACCACAAATAAAAAGATTTTTCACATCTATACCGATTTTTGCCAGGTATCCTTTAAAGCCACGGTACGGTTGAATACCAGTTTCCCCGCAACCGAATCGGGATCCACACAAAAATAGCCCAACCGTTCAAACTGAAACCTATCGCCAGCTTTTGCAATGTAAACCGAAGGCTCGGCAAAAGCTGTAATCGTTTTGAGGGAATCGGGATTTATATTTTCTTTAAAATCATGTCCTTCTTCCACATTTTCAGGTGTTTCGGTGGCAAAAAGCCTATCGTACAACCGTACTTCAACCGGAACAGCATGCGATGCCGATACCCAGTGTAGTGTGCCTTTCACTTTTTTGTTGCTGTTAGGGCGGCCACTCTTGGTATCATCTTGATAGGTACAATGTATTTCGGTAACATTTCCATCAGCATCTTTTACAATGCTTTCGCACTTGATAATATACCCATATTTTAAACGTACTTCACCTTCCAGCTTAAGCCTAAAGAATTTTCCGGTCGGGTTTTCCTGAAAATCTTCGCGTTCGATCAATAACTCTTTCGAGAATGGTACTTTACGGAAACCAGCTTCTGGATTTTCGGGGTTGTTGATGGCATCCAGCTCTTCCACTTGTCCGTCAGGATAATTGTCGAGGATAAGTTTAACCGGATTCAATACAGTCATAACCCGGTTTGAGCGCTTGTTAAGGTCTTCGCGTACACAAAACTCCAGTAAAGCCACGTCAATGGTTTGGTCGCGTTTGGCAATACCAATGGTATCAGCAAAGTTCCTCAGAGATTCGGGCGTATATCCTCTCCGGCGAAGTCCGCAAATGGTAGGCATACGAGGATCGTCCCATCCCTTTACTACTTTTTCGTTTACGAGTTGCAGGAGTTTGCGCTTGCTCATAACAGTGTATGTTAGATTTAAGCGGGCAAATTCAATTTGTCGCGGGCGATAATCACCTTCAGCCACCTGAGCAAGGTACCACTCGTAAAGTGGCCTGTGAACCTCGAATTCGAGCGTACAGATACTATGCGTGATGCCTTCCAAATAGTCGCTTTGGCCGTGGGCATAATCGTACATTGGATAAATGCACCATTTATTGCCTGTGCGGTGATGCTCGGTATGCAGTATGCGGTACATAATTGGGTCGCGCATCAGCATATTTGGGTGGGCCATATCCACTTTTGCACGCAAAACTTTGCTTCCATCAGGGAATTCGCCGTTTTTCATGCGGGTGAACAAATCTAAGTTTTCATCGGGTGTACGAGTGCGATATGGGCTTTCCTTTCCGGCACGGGTAACGGTTCCGCGGTATTCGCTAATTTGTTCGGCGTTAAGGTCGTCAACATAAGCCTTTCCATCTTGAATCATATTAACAGCCCAATCGTAGAGTTGGTCGAAATAATCGGAAGCATAAAACAAACGGTCGTCCCAATCGAAACCGAGCCAGCGCACATCTTCCATTATGCTATCAACATACTCGGTATCTTCTTTTACAGGATTGGTATCGTCGAACCGTAAATTGGCTAAACCTTTGTATTTTTTGGCAGTACCAAAATTTAAACAGATACTTTTTGCATGTCCAATATGCAGGTAACCATTAGGTTCAGGCGGAAAACGGGTATGAACACGCCCTTGGTTTTTGCCTTGGGCCAATTCATCTTCTATTATCTGGTGAATAAAATTTAATGGTGTTTTTTCTTCGGGAACCAAAATTTTGTTTTCGTCGGTCATGATGATGAGGCATTTATACGTATTAATTAAAAATAGTTTGCAAAGGTAAAGTTTATTGGATTTGGGGAGGTGGTTATTGGTTAATAGTTAATGGAAAAAGGAAAATAGTTAGTGGTTAATGGAGAATAGTTATTGGAAATTAGTTATTGGTTATTAGGGAATAGTTAATGGAAAATAGTTAATAGAAAATGGGGAATGGGTATTGGAAGTTAGATATTAGAAAATGGAAATTAAGTATTGGATATCAGTGAATTGAGGAAAACAGATGGAAAATTGGAAATAGATATAGAAAAACGTTATTAGAAGTGGGTGTAAAATATAAACCTTTTTGAAGTGTGGGAATTACTATAACTCAACTATTTTTGTCCTGAATTGTTTAATAAAGGTTTTGGGTGTTAGGAAGATGGCTTTAGGGCCAACAACTAATAACAACTAACTTATAACCAACTATACTATAGGAATTTGTCTTTAAGGCGGCAAACTGTCCTATCATGAAATAGGTTGACAAGAAGTTTAGTTCATAACTTTACAATTTGTCAAAAATGGGACAGAACAAAGTGCGACGCACCTTCAGTGAACCTTTCAAGCGGGAGAAGGTTAAAATGCTTGAAGATAGACA
>CAJAXK010000130.1 GCA_903946925.1 uncultured Bacteroidales bacterium
CGTTACCTTTGATGGTGGCCTGGCAATATTGAATAGCACATTTTCATATGATGGTGATGTTACCAATTATTATGGATACAGAGATATTTGGATACTTAAGCTTGATGCTAACGGCAATAAGCAATGGGATTTTACCATTGGTACGCCCGGTTTTGATTATGCTTATGGTATAACACAAACACAGGATAGTGGTTTTATATTAAGTGGGGGATTTATGGAAGGTTCCATGGGTAATATTCAATGTTACAACGCCGATAGCAGTTATGTAGATGGTCTATTATTTCAAATAGACAAGCATGGTGAGCCTGTAAACAAGAAATGTTATCATGGGTCGAAACATGATCTCATTCTACAAGTAATTGAATTACCCAATGGGTATTTGATTGCCGGATCTACCGAATCTCCAGATATTGTATCAACCAACATAGGATTCCATCCCGGCATCACCTATAATGGAAATCCAACGAGCGATATCTGGTTACAAAAAACGGATTTCGACTGGAACATTGAATGGCAGCGTTGTTACGGGGGATGGGGCGATGATAATATTAACCAGCTATACCAATGTTCAAATGGGGATTATATGATGTTTGGCACTACAACATCAAGCAGTGGGGATGTGAGCGGGATACATGGATATGTTCCAGGTTATGACTCCGAAAATGATATATGGATGGTAAGGATAAATAGCCTAGGTGATATTATTTGGCAGCGATGCATTGGCACTTATGGGCGGCAGGAGATAACCACCAACTCTGTGCTCAAAATCACTGATGCAGATTATGTGATTGCATCTACCACTAATGCCGGAGGGTATGCGGATGGTGACATTGCATGTACTTCCAATCCAATTCCTTCGACTCTAATACCTTTTGTATGGCTGTTTCAAATTACCGATACGGCAGCATCGGTAGGCATAAACCAGCCACCATTAAATATTGAAGCAAAGCTTTACCCCAACCCAGCCCATGAGTATGCTACGGTTGAAATACCAGTAACTTATACCCTGCAAAACGCCAATGCCGAAATAATTGATGCTTCGGGCAGGATAATTAGCCGGTTTAAAGTGAAGGAGAAAAAATTTGTACTGAATGTTACAGGATACAGTAAAGGCATATACCTACTGAGGGTTAGCGATGCAAAGGGGGTTGTTACGAAGAGGTTTATAGTGGGGTAATGTGATAATGCGATAATTTGCTAATTTGCTAATTTGGGGATGTAATGATTATAGAAATAAAAAAAATCCCTGCTACGGTGTGGCGGGGATTTTTTTTTTGCTGGTTTGGCTTTGTAGTTTCTGCATAATTTTTCGGAATATTGCTTGAAACATTCTTAAAACCTAACACAAACAAACTTTATTGATGCATGTAAATGCCTGGTGGAAATTGATCAAATTATTTTACGTTTTGATTTTCTCCGGCCCGCTTTGCCTGGTTCATTACAAATGTTATTGCGATATGTTCAGGGTTTTATATTGAAATAAATCCTATTCCATATTAAAATAGCTAACTTTGTATCAACGAACATAAAATTTAGAAATGACGACCCTCGTGTTAAAAGTTAAGGACAGGAAGCAACTTATTGCGTTGATGGATGTGGTTCAGCGGTTCAAAATTCCGTTTTCGGGAAATATAGACGAATCAGAATACTTATTGTCAACTGCCGAAAATCGCGAAAGTCTGGAAAAATCGTTGAAACATGCTGACGAAGGCAAAACGCGTGCCATTAACACGTCCGATTTATGGAAATAAGATACACTCCCGAAGCAGAAGCTGATATTATGTATTGGAAAAAGACCGGGGATGTTGCAATATAACGAAAAATAACCAAACTACTTGATTCCATTTTAGATACTCCAACAACTGGCATTGGCAAACCTGAACAATTAAAATACCAACTCTCCGGCTGCTGGTCGAGGAGGATTAACGACGAACACCGTATGGTTTATAGAATTTTTGATGATAGGATTGAACTGATTTCCTTGCGTTTTCATTATTGATCAAACCATTTATCCCTGCGCCAATCAAAAAGATTAATCTACTTTTTAAATCAACCAAGTGCTTTAGAGAAAATAATACGCAAAAAAAGGATTTCTATCCTGTCAGCACTTTGCATGTTTGTCAGGAATTCAAAGTTAGTTGTGAGACTAAGCAAGCTTTGATTATTTTGCATATACTATTTCCAGTACGGTTATACCTTTCAATCGAAACAATAAAACAATGGCTGCCTTTGCAAAGCAGCCATTGTTCAGTATATTAAACCGATATTTATTGTTTTGTTAAGGAGCTGCTCCAGGTCCCCGGGAATTCGGCACCCATATAATAGAGCCTTACTGTACCCGTTTCGTTGATCTTATTGCCTGATATCGTACCGGTTCCCTGCATTTCTACAGTCATTGTATTTCCACTGCCATCATCGGTTGTATAGGTATATTTATCATACGTGTAAGTACTTCCGCTAACTGTGGCTTTAAGGATTTCACCATCTGAAGTAAGCAGTATTTTTTTGCTATCGTCGGAACTAACTGAAATGGCAAAATTTACATCAAATGTTTCTGAGAGGGTAAGGCTCGGAATGGCCAGTGTTTGTGTACCTGCCCAGGTGCCTACAAATGCGAGGCGTGCATCAACATCTTCATCTTTTTTGCATGATGATAGAACTGCAAAAATGGCCAGGATGGAAATAAAGAGTAGTTTTTTCATGGTTTATGGTTTTATGGATTTAAAATAATTTGAAAAATTTTAATGGTGATTGCTATTCGTTCCTACAAAAGTAACCTTTTGCAATCAACGTCACGTGATTTGTTCCTTTTTTCTGCAATATGCATGTGTTTATCTTCTTAAAAGAAACCATAATACCTCTCCCCCGCTTACACACAAATTCTTTCGTGTGGTGTATTATAATCCCCTGTTAGCCTTCCCTGCTGCCTCCGTTGATATATGTAATGTTCAATCAGCCGCTTGCCGGAATATTAGCAAATAAAACTTAGAAAACTCAATATATCCTGAAATTAACGTATGCATAATGGGTTAGGGCAAAAATACATTTTTACAGACTCTACTTATTTTGTGGTCTTTCCGCCAGTTTCGGTAAATACGCTGTCGATGGGTTCCCATAGCTCTATTTTGTTGCCTTCGGTGTCCATGATATGCACAAATTTGCCGTACTCAAAGGTTTCAATATCGTCGAGGATTGTTACATCGTTCGCTTTTAGTTTGGTAACGAGCCCCTGTATATTTTGAACCCTGTAATTAATCATAAAGTCCTTGATTGAAGGTGCGAAGTATTTGCTTCCGTTTTTGAACGGGCTCCATTGGAGGTAGTTGATTTGGTCGGGGTTGTTTGCATCCCTGGATTCGAAACTGGAACCGTATTCGTTGGTTTCGAGCCCAAGGTTCTTGCTATACCATTCGCGGGTTGCGGTGGGGTTGTCGGAAAAAAAGAAAATGCCGCCAATTCCGGTTACTTTTGGGGTTGTGTCGTTGGTGGCAACATGGTTTGATGTTTCGTTTTTTTGTCCTTCCATTTTATTTGTTTTTTTAGTGGGGTTGCAACTTGTTAGGATTGCTACGATTGATATGATTGATATGATTGATATGGTTGATATGGTTAGTATTAACCTGTTCATTTTTACTTTTTGTATTTTATTACTGTGGTTAATTATCTGTTTAGCGGATGTAGGCAGCGGTGTTTAGGTTTGGCTTTTAATGAGCTTTACTTAGGCTAACGCCCTGGTTTGTTGTTTGCCACTTATACCGGATATAGTAAAACCGGGAATAATCACTTCTTGAACTGTTTAAAAAATCGCGTTTTTTATATGCGGGTAGTTATTCTGTTTTTTCAAACTCAAAAGGTATTTCCATAGTATCGCCCGAAACCATTGCTTTCAATTTTTTTCCCTCTTTCCAGTATTTTATCAATTTAGGGAAATCATGCATTTCGTTTTTACAGGTAAACGAGCTATCGTTGAATGCTTGTAATTTAAACGCGGTTACCTGATTGTCAAATAAAGTTTTAACAATAAAATCCCAGGAGCCATTTTGCTTTATTAACATAATTTTTTCTTCACTGATAGTATCTCCATCCTGCATCGTAAAACCTAAGCCCGAATATTGGGTCTCGTTTAGTTTTTCCCAAATTTCGAAGGTTTGTTTGGTTTTTTCTTCATTGGTGCGTTTCCAATTGCCTAAAAGCCAATCAAAATTTTCGGCAACAACTTCGCTCTTATTTGAACTGGTTTCCGGTTTTGGGGTACACATTGCAGAAAAAAGTGCAATAACCGCTATGACTGCTATTTTAAATTTTGTTTCCATAATTCACCTTTTGTTATTTATTATTGTGGCCTGATGCATTATGCCCGATTGACCAAACTATCATCACCTGTTAGTAACCTTTTCCAATCATGGCTATTTCTATAATTCTTAAATCAACTGTTTAAACACTTGTTGGTTTCTAATTTTCTGATTCATTTTATCCTTCAGTGTTGACAAAAACCATCAGATTCATTTTGTTTTGTCCTCTAAAAGCTTTCACTCAAAGGATTTGATAATTAGCTATTTTTCAGCTTCACTGCAAAAAAAGCTTTGCTCGGTTGTTTGTTGCTCAGTATTTACCAACACTTTGTATTCTGGGATAAACAAATCCTCGAAAGGTTTCATTAGCCGCCATTTGTATTTACTTTAGTTAAACATGCGTTTATTCACGCCTTGTAAAACGCATCAGTTGCCTGTAGTCCCCATTTTGCCTGCTGAAGTTGTTTTATAGTTGTCTGTTTCAATAACAGTTTTGAGCTTTTGGGCAATACTTTAATTTGCAGCTTCCAGGTGTTTGAAAATTTCGTGGTAAAATATTTCAGGCTGCTCCACCGAAGGCATGTGGCCGCATTTATTAATCCCTTTAACGGTTGCCCTTGGATATGCCTTTATATACGAGCTTAAAGTTGTTACTGCTATTGGGTCTTGCCAGCCAAAAATCAGTAAACATTTGCCTTTGTATGTCTTCTGAATTATCTCTATCCACTTTGCTTTATTGGCGTTTAAGCTGAGCCACATGAGTGTGTTCATTTCCAGGTTAAAAACCCCATGCTGAGCTTGTTCGAGTATTTTATCAAGCTTGGATCGGTCGTAACTTAAAGCAGACCAGTTAATCTTTCTGATTTCATATTTTGCGCTATCCGGATTTCGTTGCCTGTTAACTGAGTCCATCCAGTAGTAGTAAGCCGTAGTGTCGGATAATTGATACCGCACTTCAATACTTTCATTTACAATAGCAGTCATATCAGGACTTAATTCGCCACCACCAATCAATATTAAATCTTTTACATTTTTAGGGTATTTGGCTGTATAAGCTGATGCCAGGATTGCGCCCCAGGAATGCCCTGTCAGGGTTAATTTTTTAATGCCCAGATGTTGCTTTAGAACTTCAACGTCAAGCACAGCCCTTTCAATATTTATTGTTGTTGTGTCAAAAGGCTTTGTCCAGGATTTCCCAGTACCACGTTGATCGAACAAAATTGCTTTATATTTTTTTGATAATGCAATTGCCAAATCATCCTCTTGATGAGAAGCAACACCCGGACCTCCACTAAGTAAAATGATTGGATCGCCTTCACCGTAAGTATAATAATACAATGTTGCATTTTCAAGCCTGATCGAGTCAGCTTGTTGCGCTTCTGCTTTTAAGATTAGTATGAAGAATAAATAGAACAGACTATTTTTCATGAAATTCGTCAAATGTATTGGTCTAAATAGCCCATTTTGTTCCTTTTTCGAAACTTTGCTGTACATATTTGAAAAATTTTTTGATGGATTTAGTTGTAATCAGAATAAATAAAGGCAGCTAATCGCCTTGTTTATCCCTGTATTATATTCTCAGCTTTGGGAAAGCGTGTGTCTGTTTTTCCAATTAATTATTAAACTTGGTTTATCCTAAAATGTTCGATTAGCGGTTTATGATTTGATTTCAGCGATTAGTTTTTCCGAGTCACCGATTGCAGGATACAAAGGTGTAACTTTAAAAAACATACTAACGTCATACACCCATAAACCCTTAAAAATGAATTCTATGAAAACTAAAACTGTAATTATCATCCTTCTCCTGACAGGTTTCGGGATAAGATTGATGGCTGGTGGCGAAAACATCAGTTACGTTAAAACCGGAAACAAAGTTTATTTCGGTGAGGATATTAAAATAGGAATCTTCAATACGAAAGTATTTTCGCCCGATGGTTCCATTGCACTGGTCCATAACCGCGATATTGTTGCCTACATGCACGACTCAAAGTTGTTAGAGTTAATGCCGCTTGCTGGCGAGAACAACGAAAACCTGGGATATGCGATGATGGAGTATGTAACCTCGCGGTCGGGCTTGCGGCTGTACCGCTATTCCAGCCACGATCAGAAAACACCACAGCACTCATATTTCGTTTACAAAAACGGGAAATTACACTTGCGCGTAACTCAGGAAAATGCACTTTCGACCTTGCCATTTTTCGGGATGAAACCTCTATAAAATTGAAAACGGAGGTCAGGCCTGACATAATGAAACAAGCTCAAAAGGTTCCGGTATTGTAAGATGCTGGAACTTTTTTTTGATTTTTTAATAGCGATGGGTTAAGGTCAAGTTCCGGCAAACATGATTGCCAAATATCCAAATCGCCAAGGCATATTTTCCCTTATTAACCTAATACACATATTTTTCAATTATTTTAATAAATATAATACCGCATAAACCCAGATGCAAAATACAACTCTTTGTTACTACGCGAAAGCTCAAATCCGGGAAGTGTTCGCAGGTAGCTCTCCACCAAATCAGGGAAAAGGCATTAAAAAACAGTGTGAAATTATTTGCATAATTTTGGATATAACGCAAAATAGATATTCCGCCTACAATGTATTTAGACCCATTTAAAATTACACTTTGAATTGATTTATTGCAATAAAAGTTATACTATCTTTGTACAACTTTGAGTCCACTCCGACAACCTAAAAATGAAGAAACGCCACTAAGGCACTATGACACAAAGGCTCTCAAAGCATTGTTATTCAGCGTTATAGACTTAGTGAACTTAGCGAAGCTGTATCACGAACACCTTAAAAATAAGCAATTGTGAGTAAACTTAGAGGCTTTGTGTTGCTTCGACAGGCTCAGCACACCGCTTTGTGGCGATAAAAGACTTTTCGGAGTGGACTCAACCTTTAAATTTCCTGTCCTTCTCACAGTTTACTCCCAAAAGCTTCATTTCACAATGAAAAAGTATGGCATGCTCTTCTATGCAAAAACACTATTACTAAGTTGAGCATATAACCCAATAAATGAACTATAGTTAACAACGATTTCCATGAAACACATTATCGCATTTACAATTGCTATGTTCATAACAGGCATTGCTGCTTTTGGGCAAACCACCAAAACAGTTGCTCCAACCGGTGCAGATTATACAACGTTGCAATTAGCCTTTGCTGCTATTAACACCGGAGCCATCCAGGGGCAGATTATCCTCCAGGTTACAGGTAGCACCACCGAAACGGTTTTACCTCAGCTTAATGCCAGCGGCACGGGAAGCGCCAACTACACTTCGGTTCTTATTTATCCAACCGGAACTTTTACCATTTCAACCACCGGAAACTGGTCAGCCATTGACCTGAATGGAGCCGACAATGTTACTATTGACGGAAGGCTAAATGGAACAGGTACACCCAACAGTTTAACCATAATCGGAACAAACACCGGAAATGGTGCAGCAGGAATCCGTTTTGTAAATTCGGCCGAAAACAATACCGTAAAGTATAGCAATATCCAGGCTTGTTCGGCCAGTTCCTCGATGGGTATTGTAGCTTTCGGAGGAAGTTCCTCGGGAAACGGGAACGACAACAATATTGTGGAATATTGCAACCTCACCAATTCAGGAACAAACCGCCCCTATAATGGAATTATATCTTCTGGCACCGGAGGCCGCGAAAACAACAATTGCATTATCCGCAACAACAATATTTACAATACATTTCAAACTGGCGTAAGCTCTAATGGCATTAATATTAACAGCGCTTCGGTTGGCTTTACCATTTCGGGCAACAGTATTTACGAAACCCTCCCTTTTGCAGCAATGGCCAATGCGTTATCGTACAACGTAATCCGGGTAAGCACCACCAACGAACATACCATCAGTGGGAATTATATTGGTGGCAGCGGCCCTTTATGCTCAGGAACATGGTCGTTTACGGCATCTTATACTGTCTATTTCTGTGGGATATATGCATATGCAGGAACCGGTACCGCTACAACAATATCAAACAATACTATAGCAGGAATCAATTACAGCAGTACCGAGGATAATCCATGGGACGGCATTTTTCTTTATTCTGGGAATTTTGAAGTAACCGGAAATACTATCGGAGCTGTAACCGGTAACGGATCTATTACAAGCACTACACCAATAGCAGTTGCAACTACCACTATGAGCGGAGGCGTTGTTACTGCAATTAACCTCTTATACGGCGGAAGCGGATATGTAACAGTTCCAGCCATTACATTTTCAGTATCGGGAAGTACAACTCCGGCAACTGCAACTGCAACTATAAGCGGCGGTATCATAACAGGTTTTAATTTAATTACTGGCGGCACGGGATATACATCTGCCCCGTCAGTAATTTTTGATGGGCAATCGAACAATTATTCTACTTCGCACGGCATAATAAACAACAGCATCGGCACAGTGAATATTACGGGCAACAATATAGGTTCTATCACCACGGTTGGGTCGGATTATTATTCACATGGGTTCGAATCGGTTTATGTAAGGGGTGCTTCAGGAACAACCACACTGAGCAATAACCTGATAGGAAGCCTTACCACGCCGAACAGTATTTATGTCAGCTCGGCAGCGGCATCATCCCTGATAAAGCAGGATGTGTATGGATTGTACTGCAACTCAGCTTCGGGCACCAATATAATAACAGGAAATACCATCGCCAACCTCACCAATGCCTATTCGGGTCTTATTGCACTTTCGCGCACAAGGGGTATTGCGGTAATTACAGGTTCCAATACAATTCAGGGAAACACAGTCAGGAATATATCAAGCCAGAGCAAACAATCCTCAGGTGGATCAGCGGCATCGGTTATTGGCATTGCACAATCGGGCACAACTGCCGGAACTTCACAAATTATTGATGGAAATACTATTCATAATCTGTCAAATACCAGTAGCACCGCCAAAGTGTATGTAAGCGGGATTTATTACAGTGGCCCAATAACCGGAACACATACTATTTCAGGCAACTTTATTCATTCACTTTCCATCTCATCTTCTGATAACTTATCTGACATCGAAGGCATTGAGCTTGCGGGCGGGACATTTACATGTGCCAATAACATTGTCAACCTTGGGGTTGGTATAACAGGTGGCTATATAATAAATGGCATTTGGGATGAAAGCAATAGTTCCTTAGCCAGAAGCATACTATTTAATACGGTTTATATCGGAGGAACTGTGAGTGCAGGAGGCTCAACAACGGCAGCTTTTAATAACCAATATAATACCAACTCAAGGGATTTTAGGAATAATGTTTTTTTTAATGCACGCAGCGGTGGGACTGGCAAACATTATGCATATTACTTAAAGGCTACAGGAAATACTGGGTTAACAAGCGACTATAATGATTATTGGGTTACCGCTACAAATGGTGTGGTTGCTTTTGTTGGAGCGGATAAAACATTGGCCACACTTAAAACCGCTACGGGTGGAGATAACAATAGTTTGAATATTGATCCACAATTTGCTTCGGCAGGCGGAACATCAGCACTAAACTACTACACAACTGCTAATTTGGTTGGAACAAGTGGAACTGGCATTACAACCGATTATTCAGGGATTACCAGAAGCAGTACACCTAAAATGGGCGCATTGGAAAGGGGTGATTTTACCTGGGTTGGGGGAACAAGTGCCAATTTCGCAACAGCTGGCAATTGGCTGGAAAACGAAGTGCCTTCGCCGGGTGCCAATATTATTTTTGCTGCAAGCCCCAGCAATAATTGTGTATTAGATCAAAACAGGACAGTTGGAAACATCACCAATGCCCAAAATACCTACAAGCTTGTTACCAATGGAAAACAACTTACTATAAACAAAAACCTGGTATTTTCGAACGGGGCACAAATAGATGCGACATCTACATCTTCAATCATTGTATTTGCAGGAACCTCAGCTCAAAATATTCCGTCAGGATCATTTGTAAGCAATACTATTGATGGTTTAACACTCAGCAACAGCAGCGGTTTAATATTAGGCGGAAATCTAGCAATTGAACAAACACTGACTTTAGCCAATGGAACTTTGACGATTGGTGCTAATACTTTAACACTGAATGGGGCTATCAGCAAAACTTCGGGTTCGTTAACCGGTGGGGCAAGTTCTAATCTGGTTTTTGGAGGTTCAGGTGCGAGTACAAGCTTACCAGCAATATCCCTGAATAACCTAACCATAAACCGTTCAAACGGAATCACTTTAGGTGGCGATGTAAATGTAGCCGGCACATTGGCTTTGACATCCGGTATATTGACAGTAGGAGCAAACACATTAACCATTTCGGGAAGTTCGCCAGGCAGCAGCGGAGGCACTGTTGATGTAAGCAATGCTTCGGCTAATCTTATTTTTGCAAATACTTCAGCCATTTCGCTCCCAACTACTTTTTTCACAAGCGGTGTAAACAATTTAACACTTAACGGAACTGGCGGAGTTACAGCAGGAAGCGATATTACTGTAAATGGCATCTTGGATTTGTCCGCGGCAAATCCATCTTCCTCAAAAGGATTGCTGGAAATGACAATTGATTATAACAACTATCCGGGAACAACGATTTCACAATATTTAAACTCTTACAAATTAAATATGGGCGCAACAGCCACTACCATTGGAGTAGGTGATGTTACCGGAACTGTAAAACGATCAAATATCGTAGCAAATACACCTTATACTTTTGGCCATCAATATACAACAATCTCGCTTACAACCGGAACAATGCCAACCACATTGGCAGTAACTATAACAATTGGCTCTTCACCCAAAAACACAAAAGTCCCTTATGACATAATAGATGATGCCGTAAGGAGAACTTATGAAATAGTTCCGGTTGGCGGAAGCAATTGTTATGTTACAGCTAATTTCCACTATTTGGAATCGGAATTGACGAGTAGCAATAGTCCATATCATCCTAATACTGAACAGAAATTGACTACTATGGATTATGATATTCAAGGTGGATATGTTACTTCTGATGAACATGGCAGGGCAAATTATGATTATACCAACAACTATATCGGGCTTTCGAGTGTTCCAATCTCTTACTTTATTCAAATACCATCAACACATGAATGGAGAACCATTTTTGCTTTGCGCGATTATGGGGTGAATTATTGCACATGGAACGGATCAGTAAGCACTGATTGGAAAACGCCTGCAAACTGGACACTTTCGGGCGGGGGCGGAGCAGTAGTGCCAACTGCATTAAGCCATGTAATTATTCCTGATGCCTCAACTACACCTAATGACCCGGTTCTTCCTACAGGAGTTACAACTATAAACACCATTAGCATCGAAAATGCAGGTGTTTTAGCAATGGGAAGCAATACGTTAAAGATTCAGAATGATTTTAGCGGTGGTTGGGAAGACCAAAACCCCATGGGCAACGACCCAGGAACAAGCACAGTTATATTTAACAGGCCAAACACAACGATTTCAGGAAATACCAGATTTTATAATATTCAAATTAATTCAGTTACTGATACAATCGGCGATATTACCAACCAAGCAGGGAGCACCATGAAAATTGCAGGTTCTATTACCCGCACTGGCTTAGGAACTGGAAAATGGTATGCAGATGTTTTTGGGGCAACAGTTGATTACAATGGCGGTATCCAAACGGTAATACATCCAGATGGCACTCCCGATTACCATCACCTTACTCTTAGCGGAAATGGGATCAAAACAATGCCGGCTACCCAACTTAGTCTCCATGGCAACTTAACCATTACTGGGTCGGCAACTGCAACTGCAACCGGCAATTTGGAAATTGGAGGCAATTTGAACATTAATTCAGGAGCTTCCTTCGAAACAGGGGCATTTATCCAACAGGTAAAAGGTGATATTGTTTGCGATGGCGCTTTTATGGCTACCACTGGCTCTTCGTTAACTATGAATGGAAGTGTGGCTCAATCCATTGAGGGAACTACACCAACCGTTGCTTTCAGGGATTTAACCATTACAAATTCAAATGGTGTTACTCTGTTCAACCATATCACCACAAAAGATATCACAATTAGTGCAGGCGGAAGCATACTTACTGTTCTTTCCGGAAAATCGCTTTCAGCTACAGGGCCAACTGCAATTAACACGGTGCAGGGATTGGTATTGAAATCGGATGAAAATGGAACAGCTTCGTTTATAGATAATGGCACTGTAACAGGCAGTGCCCGTGTTGAACGTCATCTCACTCCTTACGATGAGGTTAGTGACGTTAAATTCCACTTTATTTCGTCGCCAGTAAGCTCACAATCCATTGAATCAGAGTTTATTGATTTAACAAACCTTGCCATTACCGATTTTTATAAATGGAACGAATCAGCCAACGAGTGGACCAACTATCGCGGGGCAAGTTATAATATTCGAAACGAAGAATTTGGCGATGATTTTAAGTTTGTTCAGGGAAAAGGCTACATGGTAGCTTATCCAAATGCTGTTTCCAAGAATTTTGTAGGAGTTCCCACGACTGGCAATATTGTTTCTTCCTGTACACACCAAAATAATGGGTGGAACTTATCCGGCAATCCGTATCCTTCTTCCATTTTGTGGAGTGCACTCACAAAAAGCAATGTTGGCGAAAGCGTTTATTATTACGACAACTCAATTCCCGGATATAAATATTATAACACAACATCTGGAGGAATTGGTGGGGCAACCGATACAATTGCACCCATGCAAGGTTTTATGGTTTACGCCACAACTACTGGTAGTTTAACTTTCGCTAACATTGCCCGGACACATAGAAAACTTAATGTTTTCTATAAAAACGAGCCGTTAACCACCAATATCCTCGACCTGAAAGTGGAAGGAAACAACAAAACGGATTATGCCCGGGTATGTTTCTACAACCAGGGAACCGAGAACTTCGACAGCGAATATGATGCTTTTAAGCTTTTCAGCTACAGTGAAATTGCCACGGAATTGTACTCCATAACTCCAAACAATACTTCACTTGCAATCAACACATTACCTGAAACTGTTTTGGATGGTGGTACAGTACCAGTAAGTTTCAAAACAGGGATATCGGGCAATTACACTATAACCGCTGAACGGATTAACACTTTCGCCAACACAAGCATTACCCTTGAGGATAAAGTTACCAATGCCACACAAAACCTAAACGAGAAGCCCGATTATGACTTTTTATCAACCATGAGCGATATTAATGATAGGTTTGTGCTGCATTTCAAAAAAGCAACTTCAATTCAAGAACCGCAAACCGAAAGCAGGTTCGATGTAATTTACCTGAATGGTACAATAAAACTTGAAACCGACATGATTGATACGAAAGGTGAAATAACAGTTACTGACATGACCGGACGAACGGTTGCAGTATCAAAATTTGTTTCTGGGTCATCTACAACATTTAACCTAAATGTTAGTCCTGGGGTGTATGTTGTTAGCCTTTATACATCAAACAAAATATTTAGCAAGAAAGTGGTTTTGTATTAGAAGAACAAATTTTAATCATAAAATCCAGGTATGAGGGTACATATCTGGATTTTTTTTGAAATATGTAAACCAAACTTCCTTTTATTGTTCTTGAATCAAGTTTCCTGTTTCATCATGCATATCGTTTTATCACTTCAAGCAAAAAACATTTGTGCTATTCTTTTTCTGCAAATTGATTTCAGCAGCAAATAAATGCAATATATTATTTTTATATAACTCAATATCAATATATTAAATAAGTATTTATTATCAAGACAGCTTGGCTAAAAGGTTTAAAATGAGATAAATTTGCATCACATATCTATTTTGACTATATTTGTAATTCCACTCAGTTAAGAATTTAAACTCATTCGCCATGAAAACAAGTAAATTCTTCTTAGCTTTCGTCATAGTGTTGACGTTGTGTCTCTTCAACTGTAAAAAAACGGTTGAGGAATTGAGCACCATTAATGCTCCGGCTGTTAAAACTGCGTTTGTTGTACAAATCTTCGATGCTGCTACACAAGAACTGATTGGCATGAAATCAGGACAAGAAATAAAAGTTACCATCCTAGGAACAGATAAAAACCTTGTGTCGGATATCTTTGGGCGATCCGTAACTTCTTTGTCAACCCATCAAGGCATTATTTCCCTTTCTATTGCGGGAACAACAACACCATCTGCAGACAATCCTGTTGATTTTGTTGTTGATTTGAGCTGTGATGGTTATCTGCATGGTAGTTTGCCAATCCGAATTGCTTCAGAAGGTGGCCATTCATTTATTGCACGGTTGGTGGATCCCAAGAACCCACCTGAAGGAGTGAGCGTTTTTGAAGGAGTAGTTGGCCGGACTTTAATAGACGGCACGCTAGAAAATAAAATTGATGTTTCTACGCCTCCAGTTCAACAAACAATGGCTACAACCCACGTTGTTATTGCTGAAGGCACAAAAATCCTTGATGAATCAGGCACACCGCTTTCTGGTGATCTTACTTTTCTAATAGCTTATTATAGCAATCAATCACCAATTGCCTTGGATTGTTTCCCTGGAAGTTTCTGTGTCAAGACCGATGAAGGTGGAATGCAAGGGAAAGGCCTTTTTTTCTCAGGGGGATGGGCTGATTATGAGCTGTCCGATCAATCTGGCAGAGTGGCCAAAACTTTTTCCAAACCAATATCGCTTACAATTGATGTACCTCCAAATACATATAATCCGGAAACTAAAGCGAAAATTAAAACAGGTGATTATTATCCAATATGGAATTACCGGTATTCAGATGGTGTATGGGAGTATGAAAATGAAGGACTGCTTCAAGGGCCTTCTGGTAACGGGAATTATTATGTTGAATATCAAGCAAGTCATTTTTCACTAAAGAATGTGGATTGGTACACTTGGAATGATATTTTAATGATTACTGAATATCTTATGTTTAAAAGTAGCTTAGCAAATTCTCAATTCCAAGTTGGTCGAAGATATCTAAAGAATCTTCCTTTCGGAAATAAATCTATTACTGTCACTACAGACTCCATTGATATCCCAAATATAAGTATTGCTCGCGTCATATTCAAGGAACAAACTACTGGTTTTATCTATTGGTCGTCAGGATATTTGGAATCCTTGGGAGACAATTTCTATATCCCTGACGGTCCTTGTAAATTACCGACAGAAATTGAAGTTTGGGGTGGTTGTCCATACAGCAAATTAGGGTCAATTTTGGTTGACAATATTTGTGATGAAGATTCTTTTTCAATTCCTCTTAAGTTCACAAAACAACCAGCAGGACAAATAATGAATGTAGATTTCTCTCTAACGGTAAACTGCGAATTTGCAAGGTTACGCCCAAATATTTCAGCATTTTATGACGATGGATGTGGCTGGAAATATATTGGACAAGTTATAAACGGCCATATTACTGTTCCTGGATTGGAAACAGGAAAAGGGTATTCATTTGGTGTTTGGTTAGAGGATAAGTGGTTTGATGAATTCTATACAATTGACAAAACTTCCTATACCTGGAGCATTGATTTGCCTGAGTCCGTTTGCAATAAATATTAGTGTTAAGTAAGAAATAGCCTATTTCCCTACCTAACCACCAATTTGCCAACTACTCTGGTTTTCCCTTTCCTTTCAATAACAAAAAAATACAAGGCAGGCATAAGGAGCGAAACATCAAGCTTGCTGTTTCCTCCAACGCCTGAAATCTTTTGGACCAACTTCCCCGATAGGTCGAAAACTGAAATATCAAAAGCTTCGGTTTCGGATGTTCCAAAATAAAGCATTGCCGTTTCACTTACTGGATTAGGCATCAGCACATAACCAGTTGATGTAAAATCGTAAAAAGGCACGCTCACCACAGGGCTATAACCCTGTCCGCCAAGCTCAAGCCTATAAAAATTTATGGAATTGCCAACAGGTGAACTATCAATAAAATTATACGGCACAGGGGTAGAAGAACTGCCACAAACCCCGGGTATATCGCCAATATTATCCCAATGCAAGTTATCGGATGAGCGCTCTATAAAAGTTCCGTTGCATGTTTGGCCGGCACTTATAACCCAACGCAATTGTATCTGCCCATTTTGTGGAACCCCAACAAACCCATCGAGTATAATAGTTTCCTGAGCATTTGAATTATTCAAAATAGCAAGAATACTCAGTACGGCAATGAAGAACCTGTTTCGGACAATTTTCATACTACAATCAACCAACCAATAAATTATTGGTTCAATCGCTATTGAAAAGTTGACCCTATTGGCTTGGATTCATCCAAAAGAGCTTAAAAAAGTGAAGCCTTACAACTTCCCCAACAGCAAACTTCATAGCCTTATTCTACTTAACTCATTCCCTTCAAAACCGTTTCTACTTTTTCCATCATTTCATCGGTAATATCAAGATGGGTTACAAAACGGATTTCCTGAGGAGCCAAAGCCATGGCAAAAATATCGTTATCGCGCAATTTTTTCAGAAAATCAGAAGCAGGCATTTCTGGTTTGAGGCTAAAAAACACCAGATTGGTTTGTACCGGAACCACAGTATGCACATAAGGCAGGGAAAGCAAAATTGTTTCTAATTGTTTTGCCTTGCGGTGATCTTCGCTAAGCCGTTCCAGATTGTTGTCGAGTGCATAAATACAGGCAGCAGCCAAATATCCAGCCTGGCGCATCCCGCCCCCGTACACCTTGCGTATCCGGCGCGAACGGAAAATAAAATCCTTTCCTCCAACCAGCACAGAGCCAACAGGTGCACCAAGCCCTTTCGAAATACAGATCGAAATACTGTCGAAAAGCTTTCCGTAATCCTTTGTCGTTTCGTTGGTTTCGGCCAAAGCATTAAAAAGCCTTGCCCCGTCGAGGTGGTATTTAAGCCCGTTTTTTTTACAAACTTCGCCTATGTGCTGCAACTCGCCGAAATCATAAACCGAGCCTCCACCTTTGTTCATGGTATTTTCAACCGACACCAGGCGTGTAAGAGGCCGATGTGGATCGTTAGGTGGATTTATGTGCATGGCCACATCTGCAGCCGTAATCCGCCCCTGATCGCCTTCAAGCAAACAAACCGAAGCACCCGAATTCATGGCAATACCTCCGCCTTCGTAGTAATACACATGCGATAATTTATGGCAAATCACTTCGTCGCCTGGTTGGGTTTGTGCCTTTATGGCAATTTGGTTGGCCATGGTACCCGAAGCACAAAACAAAGCGGCTTCCATACCAAACATGGCTGCAACCTTATCTTCAAGTGCTTTAACTGTTGGGTCGTCGCCAAGCACATCGTCGCCAACTTGTGCCGTGAACATTGCATCCAACATCCCTTGTGTCGGACGGGTAACTGTATCGCTTCTGAAATCTATCATGGAGTTTGGAATTGTTGGTATTTAAAATTGCGGATTGCGGATGTCGGATGTCGGATTGCGGATTGCGGATGTCGGATTGCGGATGTCGGATGTAGAATTTATTATTCAAATGGGTCTTTTGCCATTAACCTCTCCTACAAAAAACATTTCTTTTCAATGCTAAATCTCATAATCGGCACAAACTTTTGAAACCGAATATTCCTTATTGAATGTAACAAAATCCTGATGCGCCGGATGGATGGTGTATGAATCGAGGTCGGCCATAGTATCAAAATCCATTACCAGCACAATATCGTAGGACCAGGACAAGTTACGGATATCAATACCTGAACTATAGTGTAGGATAAGGTCAATTTTCGATGGTAATTCGTCCAAACGCTTTTTTACTTCGAGCGCGGCGGCTTGTTTCAACGCATCGGTTTGAAATTCCTTTAATTTGAACATTACTATATGGCGGATCATTTGTTTGATTTTTGAGTTTGTAAAATTAGTATAATTTCATTGTAAAGAATCATTGCCCGAAAACCAGCTAAATATCATTTTGATTTACTGGAGTGCTTACAAACAATTTCCAAAATGCGTGTCAAGTTATTTTTATTGTCCTTTTGCCTTGACGCAAAAGAACGAAAAAGTCAAGGCTTTATAGAAATTTTACACATCTGTACGCCTTGGTAAACACCCCCAAAACAAGGCTTGACAATTTGGGTACAACATCCTGGGAGCAGTTGAAGCTGTGTTTTGCTACGCATAAGCCCGCACGGTTTACCTTCGGCTACATCTGCGTAAAATTTCTATAAGGCCAGTCCTTACAAATCCAAATTTACCATTGTTTACCAGAGCCTTCCGAACCGGTTTTGCCGCAAGCAAGAACTTTCTTACGAAGGACTGGCCTTATAAAAATACGACAGCGGTTCTTATCCGGAGGTATGTGCGGAAGGCATGTGCGTAGCAATACACAGCAACGACAAAAGCCTGGAATTGTGCCATCTAACATGCCTTGTATTGCTGGAAGATACCTTCGGATTAGAAACGCAAGTATTTTTATAAAGCCTTGATTTTTTGTTTACTTTTTGATCAAGCAAAAAGTAA
>CAJAXK010000131.1 GCA_903946925.1 uncultured Bacteroidales bacterium
AAGCAGTATTCCCAAATGAATATTGCAAAGCAGCAATCCGAAATTTTATATTTCAAGCGCGACCGCGCTCAAAATAAAATTTCAGATCCTTTGCTGAAATTGTCCTAATAGGACTTATTTCGTGCTTAGGACTTATTTTCTAATAGGAGTTCCGCTTCGCTGCACTCTTGCTTAGGACTGGCCGCAGGCCAGTCTTTCAGGGCGTTTTACGGCCTGTGGCCGACCGTGCCAGCCCATCCAGCACCGCCATCCCGCCAACTCGCCCAAACCACCGCACACAGGCAAAAGTGCCTTATATCGGCTATAAGTGACCAAAATTGCCATCCTTATTTTTGCCGTTTTTTGCCTTCGTGCCTCGATATTTACCCGCTTAAATTAGGCCGTTTTTTGCCGTTTTTCGGGACGGAATCCCGCTCATAAAACATCAAAGCCAACAAACCGCCCAAACCACCGCACACAGGCAAAAGTGCCTTATATCGGCTATGGGTGACCAAAAATTAAATATGTATATAGTTAGCATATATCCTGCTTTTTCTCTCTTTTATCTCTATTTTCGGTAGGGCGGGCATCGGGTCAACCTTCAGTTTATTGCACCAAATTTGAAATAAATTTGCTGCAATACTCTGAAAGACAAAAAACAACAGAATCAAAAATGAATTTCTGAGAAAAAAAATTTTGCCGCTCACAAAGTTTTGCGAGCGGTTTTATAAATGTATGGTATTATTGCTCTATTGTCAATATATATAAAGGATATATATTTTTGTTAATAAAATGTTAAAATGGTGTAAATTATTGCTCATATACTTGTATATCAATTATTTAATTACTATTTTTAAGGAAAAAACAACGAAATCGCCCACTAAAAAACACCCACAGCACCATGAAAACAACAGCAAAAAAATCCTTTAGTTTAAAATCCGGTGAGATATTCCAGGCCGGTACAGTTTTTAATGTTTTTCCATCCGAAAAACAGCCCGATTATAGGGCGGTTTGCGTTCCCGAAAAAGGAAAAGAATTTATAACTTCTTATGAAAAGTTACCCAAACTTTTTAACGACTTCCACGAAATTACAGAAGAGGAACTTCAAACCGCGTGCCTCGATGGATTTTGCCCCTCATTAACCGGCAGCGACGTAGAACCAGACGGCCACGATTCGCACGGCTTTCCCTCCTGGTTAATAGTAATGGGATTTTGTTAATTATTCACTTTCAAAAATTCATACCAATGAAAACGTATAAAACAAATTGCCCCGAAATCGAATTGAAACTAAAGAGGGGAGATGTAAACAAAATGCAGATTAAAACTTCCAGGGATGGATACCAGGCACTAAAATTATTTTTCGACCAGGACACCATCGAACTAACCGAAACATTTATTGCAATCTATTTGAACCGCGCCAATAATACTATTGGCTGGATGAAAGTAAGCAGCGGAGGAATTACCGGCACCGTTGTAGATCAAAGAATTGTTTTAGGCACAGCATTAAAAGCAGCCGCCACTTCTATAATATTGGCACACAACCACCCAAGCGGAAATTTGCAGCCATCACAACAGGATTTAGATTTAACCAAAAAATTGAAATCAGCAGCCGCGTTTATGGACATTTCAATCATTGATCATTTAATCGTCACAGATGAAAATTATTACTCATTCGCTGATGAAGGAATCCTTTAAAAACCAAACCTAAAAAAAACAAAATGTCAAAATATAACAGCGCCCCCCGGGAAATTAAGGTTAAATATCCTTGTGCATGTGCGGCTTGTGGCATCAAATTGCCGAAAGGCTTGAATGTATATTATTGGCCGGGAACTAAAAAAATCTATTGCCGCGCTTGTGGTGAACCCAGTTTTCGCGCTTTCCTTGAAAGTGCATGGGATGAGGAACAATATCAAATGCAATACCATTAAAAAAAACAGGTCCGGCGATAGCCGGGCCACCTTTTCAAAAAAAACACAAACCCCAAAAAAAACAGATTTATGAAATGGTTTAACAACATTGAAACGCTGGAGGAACTCCGGAAACTTTACAGAAAATTAGCCATGGAAAACCACCCCGATAAAGGCGGACAGGTTAAGGACATGCAAGAGATAAACAACGAATACGAGCTATTGAGCAAAAACCTGATAAACGGAAACGCCAATTTTTCTGAAGGCCGCAAATTTTACGAGCATGAAATATCGAAAAATATGAAGGTTAAAATTGATGAGATTTTGAACCTTACGGGCATAGATATTGAAATTATGGGCAGTTGGATTTGGGTAACAGGCAACACACGCCCGAACAAAGAGGAACTAAAAACAGCAGGGTTTAAATTTTCGGGCAATAAAATTGCCTGGTATTGGCACGGTGATGAATATTTCAAAAGGAACGGAAAAACCATGAGCTTGGAGGATATCCGAAAACTGTTCGGAAGTGAAGAGATTAACAAGAAAAACCAAAAACCCAAAAACCCATTTTTAGGGGTATGAAAAAAAATCTGATTGTAGCAGGGGGCAGGGAGTTTTCCAACTCCCTGCTATTGGAAACCGAACTGAATAAAATATTGCGGTATGGCAAGAAATACGGTTATGAATTTACACTGTTTTCTGGCAATGCCAGGGGAGCGGATAAAATGGCGGTAGTGTATGCAAAAGCAAATTATTTGCCTTTTGAGCTTTTTTTGCCACAATGGGAAACGAGCGGAAAAGTTGCCGGTGTTTTGAGGAATATCGAAATGGCAAAAACCGCAGATTTTTGCCTGTGTTTTTGGGATGGCAAAAGCCCGGGAACAAACCACATGCGGAAAATTTGCAACCGTAAACACATACCATTGAGAACGGTATATTATTAAGAATCATTCTAAATAAGGATGGCCGGAGAAATCCGGTTTGCCTGACCTCTAAAAAAAATCAAATCAAAATACCATGAATATAAAATTAAAAGGGGATTTAGAAAGTGATCTTCGCGCCCTTGGATTAAAAGAAGGGGATCAAGTTGCTGCAGTACGCTGCCCGGTTTCAACCGTTGGAGCGGTACACTTTGACATTTATAAATTTGGCTCAATTTATAATTGTGTGGTATGGCCAGAAAATTACGATGTATTAACCGAAACAAAAAATTAAACAACATGAGTACCGAAAATCAAAAATGGGATGTAATTTTTACATACACAACAGGCGAGGCCGTGGAAGATGGAAGCCTGATTTTAGTCGATGAAAAAATAAGCAAACAAGCCGCAATAAATTATCCTGTTTATTTAACCCAGGCTGTTTTTGCAAGATATGTTCAAGTGCCCAGGGAACTGAAAGGCTTGCAAGAT
>CAJAXK010000132.1 GCA_903946925.1 uncultured Bacteroidales bacterium
CAAAAGACGATTTCGAAAACCTAAAACCGGGAGTTGTAACCGTTAAAATATAAAGGTAAAAAACAGGTATGAACATAAGTATCACCGGAAGTATAAAAAAATAAATGCCGGCTACTACGCCGAAATCCCTGATGCTATAGAAAAAATTAAAAGTAAAATAAATGGCCATCAGAAGTTGAAAAATACCCATTAATAGCCTCGCAAAACTACGTTGGCGTTTACTGCTCAAAAAAAGCAGTAACGATAGGATTACCGATTGGTAAACTGGTAAGGCGTAGAGGATATTAACAAATAAATCCATTGTCGGTCGGCGATGTTTCAATCCTAATGTAAAAACAAAAGTAATATTAAAAACAGGATAAACATTGAAGCGAATTTTCTAAATTTGGAATCATCAGAATTTCAGTCAATTAAAATGAAATAGGTACTGATTCCTGAATCCGTACTTATTTGATGCCTGTTTTTAAGAATGATTTTATTTATTTTGTTCTCAACATTTGACACTCAATTTCTTTAAAGTCAAATCGTAAAACTAAACAAGACAAAATACAAACACCATACATACAGCAAAATCATTATGAAACTCAAAATCATTTTAAACGGACTTATTGCGACCTGTTTTCTTTTGACACAAGCAACCTTTTCGCAGAACTATGTGGAAGTCGGTAATGGAGTCATTTCGAACACCATTCCAATATATTCTTCATGGAATTATTCGTGGAGCGCTTTAATTTACAATCATACCGATTTGGGAACAGCAAAAACCATTACAAAAATTGGTTTAAATTGCGTTAATGGACCAAAAACAGTTACAAATCAGAAAATGTATGTTAAACTTTCACCTAACACAATTTTTGCAAATGCCAACTTTGAAGATCCTTTAAATAATGGTTATGTACTTGTTTTTCAGGGTGATCTGACATTTCAGACTGGCTGGAACGAAATTGTTTTATCTACACCTATAGTTTATGATGGGGTTCAAAACCTTGTAATGCATTGGGAAAATCGTTGGAACAATACGTATGGCCCTCAGTTTACATCAACGGCCTCGACAATTAACAACACCAAAAATTGCGGCAACGATGTTAATTTCCCGTCACCAAATCAAACCGGATATCTGAATCCATACCCTAGTTCGCTTACGAACATGAGGTTTTATTACACATCAACCGGTCCTGCAACGCCATATAACCCAATTCCGTCTGACAATGCATCAGTTGTTTCTGTTGACACGGATTTAAGCTGGACATTAGGTGCAAATACTACCAATTATGACCTGTACTTTGGAACCGACCCGTTGAACCTTTCGCTTGTAGTCTCTAATGCCGCAAGCATAGTTGGAACCAATTCCTACACAATTCCTGGGCTTTTGGCCGATTCTGTGATGCATTACTGGAAAGTGGTTGCCAAAAATGGAAGTCAGCAGGAAATGTCACCAATATGGAAATTTAAAACCGAAGTCGTAATCGACCAGTTCCCATACAACGAAGGCTTTGAGGATTCTTTGGTTTTTCATACCTATCCCATTCAAAGTGCATGGGTTAATTCTCCGGATTTTTCCTGGTATGAGTATAATGTAAATGCCCATTCCGGGTTGTTGTGTGCCAAAAGCTCATGGTATATAACCGGCAATTCAGCAACTTTACGTTCTCCTAAAGTGTTATTGCCCCCAGGCTATTCAATTTCTTATTTCTGGAGAAATACCAGCGTAAATAAGATTGCCGGACATGATACAACCTATTTCGAAGTTTCGGCAAATGGTGGTATTTCCTGGTCGAAAGTGGACACTTTATCACCTGCTTCGCAAAATGCTACGTATGTCCAACGTACTCATAATCTGGACTCTTACGCAGGAAACAACTTCTTTTTCAGATTCAGGCATGTAACCGACAACTCAGGAAGTGCCAACAATGTTTATCTTGATGATATATCAATTTTCCAAAGTAGTGTAACCCCAACCCTACTTGTAAATCCAACCAATCAAAATGTTGCTGCACCTGCCGGAACAACTGCTTTTACTGTTACCTCAAATTCAGCCTGGGCTGTTTCGAGTAATCAAACCTGGTGTACTGTAACTCCTTCAGGGTCAGGAAACGGAAGTATAACTGCAAATTTTACCGAAAACACCACAGGTGCTCAACGTATTGCTTCTATCACGGTCACTGCTACCGGTTTAACCCCAATAATCGTAACTGTTACCCAAAGTATTGCTGTAGCTACACTTTCTGTTTCACCAGATAATCAAAATGTTACCGCTCCGGCTGGAAATACAAGTTTCGTGGTTACATCTAATACTACGTGGACAACCAGCAGCAACCAATCCTGGTGCACACCAACACCTTCAGGTAACGGGAACGGAACTTTAACTGCAACGTACACGGAGAATATTACACTTTCTCCACGTTCAGCAAATATAACAATTACGGTTGCTGGTCTGGGTCCGGTTGTTGTAACGGTTACTCAGGAAGCAGGAGTGGCATTTGTTAATGCAAATCCCTTAAATCAGGAAGTTACTTATCCTGCAGGGACTACCAATTTTGCTATCACTTCAAACTCTGATTGGACTGCAGCTAGCGATGCAAGTTGGTGTGTTGTAACACCTTCGGGAAGTGGTAACGGGACAATTTTCGCAAACTATGCAGAAAACGTTTTTGCTGGTGTTCGGATTGCCCACATAACAATTTCAGTTGCTGGAATCAGTCCTGTACTAGTAACAGTTACCCAGCAAGGGCCTGCTGCCACGCTCAATGTAACCCCAACTGTTCAAAATGTAAGCTATCTGGCAGGAGTAACGAGTTTTGCTGTTACATCCAATACCACTTGGACAACAATTAGCGATGCGACTTGGTGCATTCCCACTCCTTCGGGTTCTGGAAGTGGTGCCATTACTGTAACTTACAACCAAAATGAAACTATGGTTACCCGAACTGCTACTATAACTTTGAATGCCTCGGGCTTACCACCAATTGCGTTGCAAGTTATTCAGCTTCCATCTTTTGTTTCGGTGCCTGAATTAAAAGTCAAGGATTTGGAAATATATCCCAACCCCGCCAGAAACTGGCTATATATTGAAATGCCTGAAAGTCAACAGGAAGTTCTTATACAGATTATAGATATGAAAGGGAGTTTAGTGTTAGGGCAAATATCCAATGGGAAATCAATCAGGCTTAATGTTTCTGGTTTAACCAATGGAATTTATACCCTAAAAGTATTTTCCAATAACAGTTGGATAAATAAAAAGATAGTGAAAATAGAATAAATAGATTAGTCTTCAATAAAGAATCTTAGGAACTATTCAGCCTTTATAAAGCATTGAAAAATGGTGATAGAGGCTGAATATAGTTACAATTGATTTACTGCATGAAAACCTCGGTTAGATCAACCTTTAAATCGCCATTGAAAATATTTACCGGAATTTTGTCATTCCCGGCATACAATCCTTTAAATTGAAATTTTCCGTTTTCGTCCAAAACAAATACGGTTACAGTTTCATCGTTTGGGCCTACAATCCAGTATTCGCGGACACCGTGTTGCTGATAAATTTCAAATTTATCCTTGGTATCACGATGCGGGTTTTTGGGCGATATTATTTCAATTACCAAATCCGGTGCGCCGAGACATCCGCGGTCGTCCATTTTAGTGAGATCGCAAATTACATAAACATCTGGTTGCAAAACTGTGAAGACCTGTTTATCCTCTTTGTTCGTTTTGTCTTTTGGAAATCGGACATCGGAAGGGGCATGATAGACCTCACATTGTCTATTTTCTAAATATACACCCCAGATTTTCATCAGTTTCGCTGAAATTTTTTGATGTTGTCTCGATGGAGCAGGTGTCATCAACTTTATAAACCCATCGAACAATTCGCGCCTTACATCGTCCATCCAAGTAAGATAATCGGCATAAGAGTAGCGTTTGTTTTGGTCTAAGTTGAGTGTTTTCATGAATAATTGATTTATGTTTTACAAAGATAACGATTAGTAGTATAAGTACCCGATATCTCTTTTGCAAGTCAAAATTATTTTAACAACAGCCAATTTATCCGGCCTTTACTACAAACCCTTGCTTTTCCCTCTTTTTTAGCTTGATTGCGAATTGAATGTTGTTTTGCTTCTTAAAATTAAAAGTCCAACAAGAGATAACCGAAATATCCTTGAAAAAGAAATAACCTTCTTTTGATAGGAATCAAAATAATCTGATAACCTATTAGTTGTAATATAAAAATCATAGCCGTTCAAAGCCCTTACCTCCCACTCCCCTACCCTGTCTTCCAAAACAACATTTTTACCTGCCAAATTTAGCAGCAGAACCATGTATCTAAAATGTAAAAAACACCAACAACTAATGCTGCTGGATTTACCCAAAGCAGGATGTTTTGGGTAATTCTAAAATATTGATATTGAGCTAGTATTAGGCAATTAAACGGATTTATTTGGACAGCAAAATGCAATTTTCACTTAAAGGTTTATGATTTTTACACCCAAAAAGCCGCAAATGAGAAATCAGATGCGGCTTTTTCGATAGCAGGTAGATTTGATCGGTTCTATAAAGTCCCTCTCAAGGTTACGAACACGTTTCGTCCGGGTGCGCTAATGCCGCTTGCAAAATTACGGTAATGCTTGTCGAGGATGTTTTCCATGCCAGCCTGTAAACTTACATTCCTGTTGAATTGGTAACTGGCACGGAGATTCAATGTAAACCAGGCCGGCATTCCGTCAACAGTTGCATATTGTTGGTTGTCTTCGCCGCTGGGGCTATAATCTTCAATGTGTTTCCAGGCATTGTAACGGGCGTAAAATTCACCAGTAAATTTACTAAGGTCGAGTTTAATGGATGTTAACCCGAACAGAGGTGGGATATGGTCGAGCGGTTCGTCTTCCGCTTTAATGTGGCCATACGTATAAGTAAGGGTGCTACGCAGGGAAAGTGATTTGGAAAGTTGGGCCAACACATTTCCTTCAAAACCGTAAATAGTTGCCTGAGTAGCATTTTGCATTGCTTGCACAGCGGTTAAATTTCCATCAAACACAATTGAATCCTGCCCATTGTATGTAAACGGCTGTATCACAAAAGCGTCTTTTAAAATGGTGTAAAACCCTGTAAACTCAATCTGTAATACGTTGTTGAATGTTTTACCGATAGTTAATTCGGCACTGTAAGCATTCTCTGGTTTTAGATCAGGATTTGGGACAATAGTAATCGTGCTGCTAAAATCGTTGAGTTTGGTGAGGTCGTCAATGTTAGGCGCCCTAAATCCAGTTGAAAGATTTGTTGCGAAACGCCAATCGTTGCCGGGCATATAAACCAAACCAAGACTTCCATTAACTGCTGTGTTATTTTGGCTGATTTTTGCATCGAACGGGAATTTTATCAAATCCATCATGGCCTGTGTATATTCGGCATCCAACGAAATGTTGTTGAACCTGATCCCTTGCGAAAAAATCAGTTTCTTGTTTATTTCCCAGTTGTTGGAAGCATAAGCAGCAAAGTTTTTCATGTTGTCGCCTCCATCAGGATAGCGGCTTGCAGCATCCAAAGTAACCTCACCATTGTTGATGTTTTTGTTATAAGCTTTTGAATCCACTTGATTAAAAACACCTTCCAAACCATAGCGCAATTCACTCTTACCGAAAACCTTTTTCATAAAATCAACATTTAACGAGAAAACTTTAACTGTTTCTTCCTGATGTTTTGCCTTGGATTTGCCGAATTTTCTATTTATACGGTCTTCGCTGATATACTGATAAGCAGCAGTAATTTGGAAATGATCATACAATTTCACAGGTTGCAACCATTCGCTTTTTAAGGAAACAAGGCCTCGCGTTTGCGGCCCATAATACCATTCGGCATACGTAAGCTTTTCATCTGTCATTTCGGTAAGACGGTCGTAACGTGGAATATTGCTCGAATTGGAGTATTGCATATTCAGCGTTAGCGAATAATTTGGTGAGGGCTTAAACAATACTTTCCCGAAAAGGTCATATTGCGAATATCCCGAATTTTTCTGAATCAAAGGATCGCCGTTTGCTGTCATAACATCTTTTCCATCAATGCGTTCAGCATAATAGAGGCATTTTCCCCAATCCCCATATTTTTCGTCGCGTTTGCTACCCTGACGCAAATCGCCAATATCCTTGGTGCTTGCACCTAATAAGGCAGCAATTTTCTTGCCTCCAACATTTACATTAAAACTTTGCGAATACTCATTGGCGGCAGACGAATAACGCAACATTGCATTTCCTAAGGTAAACACCTTATCGTTGTTGGAAAGCACAGGGTTTCGGGTATAAAAGTGCATGACACCACCCATGGCATCGCTTCCGTAAATAACAGAACCAGGCCCATGCACCACTTCTACCCTACTCAGCATATTTGGGTCAATAGTAATAATGTTCTGTATGTGGCCCGCTCGATAAATGGCATTGTTCATCCTAACTCCGTCAATAACAGTGAGCACGCGGTTGGTTTCCATGCCCCTTAAAACCGGGCTTCCACCTCCAAGTTGGCTTTGCTGTACATATACTGTCCCATTTTGTTGTAAAAGATCACCTGTTGTTTGTGGATTCCCAAACATAATCGTGCGGACTGGGATAATATCAACCCTTACTGGTAAATCCCTGTATTTTTCCTCAACCTTATTGGCCGAAAGTACAACTTCCTGCAAATTGATGACAGCAATAGTAAGCTGAATATCAGTAATTTTTGCAGTGAACGTGGACTTATCGAACTCCACTGGGTTGAAAGAAATATGAGAGAAGGTAAGTTTATCGCTGTTTTTAAATGTCGAAATATCGGCAATGCCTTTATTATCAGTTGTTACCGATACCGTTTTGTCAACATTGTAAATGGAGCAGTTACTAATGGGCTGCAAATCAGTTTTGTTGATTACCCTAACTTTCTGGGCAAATGTGATACCCGTTGTTATTAAAAATATGAGAGTGATTATTTTTTTCATTTTGCTTTCAATTAAGTCCAACTAATAATTAGCCAAAATCATACATCTTAAAGAGTACAATTGGCAATTCAATAATTTCCAACATTCCTTGCAAAATGCAAAGATTGAGTTCACTCCGAAAAGTTTTTTTTGCCACAAAGGTGCAAAGGCTCTAAGTTTCACTAATCTTATAACACTGTATAACAATGCTTTGTGTATCTTTGTGTATTAGTGTCTTAGTGGCGTTTCTTCATTTTTAGGTTTTCGGTGCGGACTCAAGATTAGTTGAAAATCAATTCCATGAAAATTAGCAAAATGTTTTTGGAGGGGGCAGCAAAATCCTGAAGAAAGGCCCGGAAATGGGCAAAAAGCTGCAATTGAATAAATCTATCGTGTAATTTCTTGTAATCAAATGTTTTAAATCTTCAAAAATAGCGGTCTTTATAATCTTTTCAACTATAAGCTTGGCAGTATTTTTAGTTGGCATTTGATGTTGTTGCGAATTGAACAAGCGGGTTTTGGCAATCAAGCTTTGTTCCTTTAAATCGGGTGAACAATAATATATGGTTTTACTGCCTTTTTCTACTTTGCGCACAACATCGTACAATATCCCATCAACGAAAACCTCGCGCTTGTTCAATACTTTTATTCTTGAATTTTCGGATTTTGTAAAACTAAAAACACTTAATTCATGCTCGGGAAGGCTCGAAAGTTGGGTCCATTTCTGATGCCTTACCGCTATCCGCATCGCCGATAAAACCCAAAAATAGCCTAATGAATTATAAATCAATAATCCACAAAGCAAAATGGCCGAAATTTTATAAGCAATCTTACACATTCCACAAAAGTAATCACTTTTTAATAAACTTAACAATTTTGATATTGCGCAACTCAAAAGTTCAGTGTAATTTAGTCGTTGCAAAAAACATCAACTTATTAAAATAGATGCAATATGTTATTCGACATTGATTTGATCCGGAAAGTGTATTCAGCGTTACCTTCCAAGATAGAAAAAGCACGCTCGATGGTTGGCCATCCCCTTACGCTGACCGAAAAAATCCTATTCAGCCATCTTTGGGATGAATTGCCAGCCAAACCTTATGGCCGTGGACAGGATTATGTAAATTTTGGTCCCGACCGCGTTGCAATGCAGGATGCAACTGCACAAATGGCTTTATTGCAATTTATGACCGCGGGTCGCAACAAAACTGCTGTCCCCAGTACGGTGCATTGCGATCACCTGATACAAGCATCAGCAGGAGCCAATGCCGATTTGGAAAGCGCCCGTTCCCAAAATAAGGAAGTTTATGACTTTTTAGAATCGGTATCGGCCAAATATGGAATTGGTTTCTGGAAACCTGGAGCTGGTATTATTCATCAGGTTATCCTCGAAAATTACGCTTTCCCTGGCGGGATGATGATAGGCACTGATTCCCACACCGTAAATGCCGGAGGACTTGGAATGATTGCTATTGGGGTTGGAGGTGCTGATGCTATGGATGTGATGGCCGGAATGGCTTGGGAGCTGAAAATGCCCAAACTTATTGGAATAAAACTAACCGGACGTCTCAATGGCTGGGCTTCCGCAAAAGACGTAATTCTTAAAGTTGCCGGAATTCTAACTGTAAAAGGAGGTACCGGTTGTATTGTCGAATATTTCGGCGAAGGTGCCGACTCGATTTCGGCCACAGGTAAAGGTACAATTTGTAATATGGGCGCCGAAATTGGTGCAACAACTTCCATTTTTGGTTACGATGCCAAAATGAGCGAATACCTCAAAGCAACTGGCCGTGCAGAAATAGCAAGCCTTGCCGATGAAATTATAACTGATTTGCGTGCTGACGAAGAAGTTTACTCATCACCGGCAAGCTATTTCGACCAACTTATTGAAATAGATTTAAGCTTACTTGAGCCTTATGTAAATGGCCCTTTTACACCCGATGCCGCTTTCCCGATTTCGGAATTTGTTAAGGTAGTAAAGGAAAAAGGCTATCCACAAAAACTTGAAGTTGGATTAATTGGTTCTTGTACAAACTCCTCGTACGAAGATATTACCAGGGCAGCATCAGTTGCACGGCAGGCTACTTCCAAGAATTTGAAAGTCGAGGCTGAATTTGTGATAACCCCGGGTTCGGAACTTATCCGTTATACCACTGAACGCGATGGTTTACTTGGCGATTTTGAAAAAATTGGTGGGGTGGTCATGGCTAACGCCTGCGGCCCTTGTATTGGTCAATGGAAAAGGCATACAAACGATCCCGAAAGGCGGAATTCGATAATAACTTCTTTTAACAGGAATTTTGCCAAACGCAACGATGGCAACCCAAACACCCACAGCTTTGTAGCTTCACCCGAGATTGTTACAGCGTTTGCTATTTCGGGCGATTTGTGCTTTAACCCTCTTACCGATTTCCTCACTAATTCAGAAGGAGAGAAAGTAAAACTTGATGAACCTCAAGGGATTGAGCTACCAGTTTCTGGATTTGATGTTAAGGATGCAGGGTTCCTTGCCCCACCAGCCGATGGTTCAGCCATTAATATAGTTGTTAAAACGGATTCGGAAAGGTTACAACTTCTTGAACCCTTTGCAGCTTTTGTTGGAACCGACCTTTTAGGTTTGCCATTATTGATTAAAGCCAAAGGGAAATGCACAACCGACCATATTTCGATGGCCGGACCATGGTTGCGTTTCCGAGGCCATCTCGATAATATTTCGAACAATATGCTTATTGGTGCAGTAAATTACTTTGGTGAGAAAACAAACCTTATCAAAAACCATTTGTCTGATGCTTACGATGCTGTTCCTTCAGTTGCACGGTCATACAAAGCTGCGGGTTTGGGTTCGATTGTTGTAGGCGATGAAAATTATGGGGAAGGCTCATCGCGCGAACATGCAGCTATGGAACCGCGCCATTTGGGGGTTAAAGCTATTTTAGTAAAATCGTTTGCCCGTATTCACGAAACCAACCTCAAAAAACAAGGAATGCTGGCACTAACATTTGCAAATAAAGCAGATTATGAGCTAATTAAAGAGGATGATAAAATTGATATCCTTGGCTTGGCCACATTTACGCCCGAAATTCCGCTCACAATTAAACTTCATCACGCCGATGGGACAACAGAAAGTTTCCCTGTAAACCATTCGTACAATCAAATGCAGATTGAATGGTTTAAAGCTGGTGGAGCACTTAACCTACTTAGGATGAGTTTATAAATAATTGTTATTTTGCAACAATGAGCCGCTTTCATTTAAAAAGGAAGCGGCTCTTTTGTATTCTATTGTTTAGAGAATTTAGCTGATTTGAGAAAAAACAGGCAGTGATGGGATTATAGTTAATTTGGATTTGGGGTTCAAGCAAATAACAGAAAAATAGAAGAATTGCAATCCTGAATGCGGAGCACTGCAGCTTATGCGCTAAGCTTAAGCTCATGATTCCATGATTTTTAATGATATTTTCTATAATATGGATATTAAAACTGTTTTAACCGTAATTTTGTGATTTACAAACAAGCAATATTATTGATATGACAAGCAATAAATACGCGGTAATTGGGATTGGCCAGTTTGGGAAGGCAATTGCCAAAGCAATTTCGGCCAAAGGCTATGAAGTAATGGCAATTGACAGCAATCACGATATTATTGACACAATTGGGGATGAAGTTGCTTATGCGGTTTCACTTGACGCTACCGATAAACGTGCCTTGCAAGGCCAAGGCATAGAGGATTTTGACGCTGTTGTTGTTGCAATCGGTTCCGACTTCGAAAAACGTTTGCTCTGCGCCTCTATCCTTCTCGATTTAAAGGTTAAGCGTATAATTACACGGGCCAATGGCGAGGCCCAGCGTATTATTCTTGAAAAAATGGGTATTACCGAAATATTGTCGCCCGAAGAAGAGGTCGGGATAATTGTTGCCGAAAGGATGCTGAACCCTAACATTATGAGCTATTTGCAACTTCCAGACAACCACCGCGTTGTTGAGTTGCTTAGCCCCAAAAACTGTGTGAATAAAACTTTTGGCGAAATTGACCTGCGTGATAAATATAAGCTTAGCCTCATCACCGTTAAAGAGGAGCTTCGGGTTACCAAAGAAGGTAAGGAAATCATCGAACATCATATAATCGGTGTCCCCGATTCAAAACAGTCGTTACAGGCAACTGATAGGCTCGTCATTTTTGGCCATGTTCACGATATTGACCGTTTTCTGGAAATTAATACGTAAACAAATTGGTTCAATTATATGAATAATCGATTCTACTTTCATTTTATTAAGGAGCTTTGTGGATAAAGCAAGTTTAGGTTTAATGGTAAGTTTTACGTTAAAATCACTCTGTAAATTTGCAAAGTTCGAATTGGAAGGTTGTGAAAATAGAAATTTTTTGAATTTTGTTGCAGGATAAAGGTACACGGCATGTTCAAGGATAAGGTTTTTAGGATTCGGGAAGCAATAAACATCAGGCTTTATGCCCATAAAGCTTACGTTGTTAGGGCTTTGCACTTTGCAAGCATTATTGTTTCGTTGGTTGCCATGGCTGCCATAATTTATCAGCATGGATTTAAACAAACACCTTATTTACTGCACCTTACCGAATCTGTTATCGAGTTCAGCTTAATTTTTTATGTACTAAAATTCCTGACAAGGATTTTTTATGAGTTTCATCCTGTCGATTTTATAAAAGATAATAAGTTTGAATCTATATTGTTGTTATTTATCGTTATAGATCAATTGGTTAGCATGTTAACAGGTACTCATTTGATCCTGAGGACAATGAAAGCAATCGGTTTTCCTGGAATCCACACTTATTACAACCTTTTTATTCAGTTCTACTTTCTGGTTATTATTGCAGTTGAACTGGGTAAAGCAGGCCGGTTTATTGATTACATTCGAATTGGGCCTTCAGGTTTGCTTGTAATTTCGTTCATTTTTATAATATTTGCTGGTGCAGGTTTGTTATTGCTGCCCGAGATGACGGTATCTGGAATTAGTCCGATTGATGCATTGTTTACATCTACAAGTGCATGTTGCGTAACCGGATTGGTGGTGGTTGATACATCCATCTGTTTTACCCTTAAAGGAAAAACAATAATTATGATGTTGATACAGGTGGGCGGTTTGAATATTATTTCGTTTGCCACTTTGTTTGCTTCCTTTTACCGCAATTCATCTGGCATCAGGTTGCAATCATTAATAAAGGACATGGTTTCAACCGACAAATTGAGCAACACCAGGAGCTTGCTCCGCAAAATTTTCCTTTACAGTATTTTTATCGAATTAGGAGGTGCATTTTTACTTTTTATAACATGGCCTAATGAAATGATATTTAAAGGAATAGGTGAAAAAATCTATTTCTCACTTTTTCACGCGGTTTCTGCTTTTAACAATGCAGGTTTTGGGTTGTTCACCGATAACCTTTACGATATTACCGTCCGTCATGCTTACAATCTGCAATTGGTAATCGCTGCACTTATTTTTCTGGGAGGGATTGGGTTTATTGTTCTCGAAGATGTATTTAAAATTGAAAACATCAGGGAACGCCGCAAAATAAAATGGAAAAAACTCCAAACACATTCGAGGATTGCATTATACACTTCTTTTATTCTTATTGTGGTTGGTGCGGTTGTTTTTTATCTTGTGGAGTACAAAAATTCAATTGCAGGTTATGGTATTTACGGAAGCGTTGTTTCGTCCATTTTTCAATCAGTATCGTGTCGCACAGCGGGGTTCAATACTGTTGATTTCACGCATTTAGGACAGCCTGTGCTTATACTTATGATGTTCCTAATGTTTGTCGGCGCTTCACCCGGCTCAACAGGTGGTGGTATAAAAACAACAACCTTTTCGGTTATCCTAAGATCAGCAATAAGCACAATCAAAGGGCGAAAAAATGTCGAAATCGTAAAACATACCATCTCAAGCGACACCATAAGCAAGGCTTACTCTATAGCCTTGTTTTCCATTTCGCTGATTTTTATTTCAACATTTGCACTTACAATTACCGAACCCGATAAAAGCTTCCTCAGCTTATTGTTTGAAGAAATTTCAGCATTTGGTACCGTTGGGCTCTCAACTGGCATTACTTCCACTTTGAGTTTTGCAGGTAAGTCAATTATAATACTAACAATGTATATTGGCCGGATTGGCACGTTAACCTTGGCTTTTGCAATAACCAAGCGGGTAGTTTACACCAAGTATCGGTATTCGGAAATTAACGTATTGGTTGGATAGGAAAACAATAAAGTATAATAGTTAATTTGCTGTAAAACAAGTTTATAGAAAAATATTTTAGTGGCTTTTAGCAAAAAAAAAGAGAGGATGTTATCCTCTCTTTCGTTGTTTTTTAACTATTTGCAGGAAAAAATTCTGTTTGTTTAATTACAGGGGCTAAAGTAAAATTAACCCACGAATTACAAGTTAAATATATTGTTAAATAATGTTAACCGAAAATTGGTTTTTCAGTATTCCATTTCTTTATCAGCATTTTTCTCCTTGTCTTTATCTTCGTCTTCATCTTCCTTTTCCTCCGTTTCTTTAAGGTCGAGTGCCGAGTCGAAGAAATCCTCGTCTTTATCCGATTTGGTATCAATTTTAACCGGTACTTTTATCAGGTAGCTTGCCTCGTCCGTATCGAGGGTTATGGCAAAGAAGAAAGCCCCACCCGCTTGGGGTACTTTTATAGTATGGTTAATCCATCCCAACGGATATTTTTTCCGTATTGCCTCCATTAATTCAGGAGATACATTTGCGTAATTGATTATCAGTTTTTTACGGTTTGCTTGCATTGCCTTTATAGTTTTTTAGTCTAAATGACGGTACAATTTTACGGAAGAAATTGAAAGGATACAAATTATTTTGATAAATTAACAAAGATTTTGTGTTCTTATTGCATTTATTTTATCTTTTTTAAAACAAGGGCTGTACGGCAGGTAAAATAAATACTTAGCTTGAACACAGGTGTATTTTCTTCCTGGATTGTTGTATAAACCATTTCCTCGTTCACCCTTCCCTGACCACCGAAGGCAGCACTGTCGGAGTTAAGTATAATTTTGTACTCTCCTGCCTCGGGTACATTGAACTGATAACCAGGAATTGAGCCGTTTGCGTGAAAATTAAACAGAAAAATTAAGCCGGCCCGTTCATAGATTATACACTTATTGGTTTCGTCGCAATTTATTTGGTTTGCATAAAGTGTGCCCAATAATTGAGCATCTTTAATTGTTTTGATCATTGCCCTGTCAAAATCAGATAAATAATGATAGCGGAGCAAGGGGTTGTCCATAAGCGACCACTGCCTCCGGGCGTGCAGGTAACTCCAGTTGTTGCCTTCGCGTGGAAAATCTATCCATTCTGGATGCCCGAATTCATTTCCCATGAAATTCAGGTATGCCTGGCCTCCAAGCGAAATAGTCATCAGCCTTATCATCTTGTGCAGTGCTACCCCTCTATCGACCACAATGTTTTCATCGGAGGATTGCATATTAAAATACATTTCCTTGTCCATAAGCCTGAACGCAATTGTTTTATCGCCTACCAATGCCTGATCGTGCGATTCGCAATAGGTAACAGTTTTCACATAAGGAAGCCTGTCGTTCAAAACCTGCCACATTTCGGCCATACTCCAATCTTCATCAGGAACATCTTTTAGGTATTTTATCCAAAAATCAGGAATTCCCATTCCGAGCCTGAAATTGAAACCTATTCCCCCATCATCAATTGGCGAGGTAAGCCCTGGCATACCCGAAACATCTTCGGCAATAGTTACGGCCTGTGGGTTAATTATATGTGTTAGGTGATTTGCTAATTGAAGATAGGTAACGGCATCATACTCTACTCCTTGCGTGAAATACTTGTCAATATTGTCGATTGATTCGTTTCCGTGATGAAAATAAAGCATGGAACCAACGCCATCAAACCTAAACCCATCGAAATGAAATTCCTTTAGCCAATATTTGATATTCGAAAGCAGGAATTGCAGTACTTCTGTTTTGCCATAATCGAACAATTTCGAATCCCAATCAGGGTGTTCGCCCCTTGAACCTGCATGAAAATATTGCGTTTCGGTTCCATCAAATAGGTTTAACCCCTCGTTCAGGTTCTTGACCGTATGCGAATGTACCAAATCCATGATAACGGCAATTCCCATACTGTGTGCCGTGCTGATCAGGTTTTTCAGTTCTTCTGGGGTTCCAAATCGCGATGAAGGCGCAAAGAAACTTGAAACATGGTACCCAAAAGAACCATAATACGGATGTTCCTGAATTGCCATGAGTTGCACGGCATTGTATCCGGCTTTTTTAATCCGGGGAAGGATTTTTTCTGTAAACTCGTTGTATGTCCCTAAACCTTCCTTTTCCTGAGCCATCCCAACATGGGCTTCATAAATGAAAAGATCGCCAAGTTTTTTCACATCAAAATTGTCGTTTCCCCACTCATATTCTGGTGAGAACCATAGTTGGCCGCTAAAATTCTTGGTATCTTCATCCTGTACAACCCTGTTGATATATGCAGGGATACGCAGATGGTCGCCTATTGCACTTTTTACCAGCACTTTAACCTTGCTTCCATGTGTGAATACAGGTTCATAAAATGAAGCATTGAGTTTAAGCTCCCAAATGCCATTTTCTTTTTTTTGTAACGGATGAGCATATTGGTTCCAGTTATTAAAATCACCGGTGAGAAATAGCCCATGTGCACCCGGAGCCCATTCACGGTAAACCCAACTATTTTCGGCAGGGATAAAGTGGAATCCCATATATTCATAAGCGGCTGCAAATTGCTCTATATTAGCGGAAATTTCTTCAATATAGTTTAGTTTCGAAACGAATCTGCTGTGCCTTGCAAGTATTTCGCCTTCAGCTTGTTCGAGCCAAGGGTCCATTTCTATCAACCGGGGTGATTTGCTTAGGTTTTCCATCATTTATTTAGTTTTATGTAAACTGGGAAGATACTTTTAAAGCTGCAATATAAGGTGATTTTTGTTAAAATTGATGTTTTGTTTCTGTATTTGATTGATTTTTTTTTATTTTTCAGGACAATACTTTTTATCTGATTAACTTTCAATAATCAGATAGCTTAAACTCCACATTATCATTAGTATTGTAGTTTGGACTATCACGATGGATTTTGATGGCTGATGCAGAAAAAACGAAAATTGCAGTCTTTTACTTTCTCAATCCATTTCTTCGTTTCAGCCATGTAACGAAAACCGAAAATGTAAATATGGCAGCCAGCATTATATACATCAAGGTCGAATTGCCTAAAAAGTTAAAATAATAGGCAAAAACAATAAAAGCTAAATTTATTCCAAGTAATAAAGCTGTTGATTGTAAATGTGTTAATCCACAATCAACTAAAATATAATGCAAATGCCGGCGATCGGCTTTAAAAGGTATGGTCCTGTTAAAAATTCTGAGTATAAATACCCGCGCTACATCGAACATGGGGACAATAACAACCGCGAATGAAAATGCAGGTGCTGCAACAAAAAAATGCTTGTAAAAAGCAGATGAATTAAGTTGGTTAAACCTAAATACAAGCACGGTAACCATTAAACCTATTAGTAAAGAGCCTGTGTCGCCTAAATACAATTTGTTTTTTCGCCCGTTAATATTGTAGTATATAAACGGAATAAGTGAACCAGTGAGCGTGAAGGCCAAAATAGCATATTCGTACTCGGAGGATGCAATAAAAAAGAATCCAAACACAATACTGCCAATCAAAGCAATAGATGAGGCCAGGCCATCAATACCATCAATAAAATTGAAAGCGTTAATAATAATAAACCCAACAAAAATGGAAAGCAAAACACTTGCAGCATAACTGAGTTCCATGAAGGTGAACATTCCCTGAAGGCTATTTATCCTAACTTCGCCTACCACAATAATTATCCCCAAAGCTAATAATTCTACAAGCAATTTCTTCCAGTATGAAACATCCAATAAATCATCCTTCATACCAATGAAGAAAATCAATGTAACGCCAGCAATAATAGGTGGAAGCGACCCAAGCGAGCTTACATTGCCATTCAATCCGCAGGTGTTGACAAAGGTTAAGCTCACAATTATAAAGGAGGCAAAAATACCTAGTCCTCCAATTGTTGGTATAATTTGCTTTCCTTCTGCTTTTGCATCCCCATCGAATAAGTTTTTCTTTCGTGAAATGTACAGTATAACAGGTATAGCATAGGCGTTTAAAACTATTGCGAGGGCAAATGCAAGAGCAACCCGTATCTGTGGGTTCAAAAAATGAAAATAAAAATTGTTTACTGTTTCCATTTATCTATACCATTGATAATTAGAATACTTATCCTAAAGACCGATTGGTTTTCTTTCAGATGCGAATTTACAATACTTTGTTAGGAAATGTACTTTAAAAGATATTTTTTTTCGCTTTTCAAAAGTGGCTACTATTACGGATTACAAGCATCTTTTGGTTAGAGGAAAATACAAATGCCTTGTTAATTTATTTTTGGGTCCGATCCGAAAACCTAAAAATGAAGAAACGCCTTTATGCGTTGAGATTAGTGCTCATCCGAGATCCCACTAGTACCCATCGGGCTGGACGATCTGCTTGTTGAAATGCCCGCCCAAAAACCCCTTTAAAAACAAGCAATTATGAATAAATTTAGAGGCATGTTGAAAAAAGCTTTTTGGGGTGGACTCAATAAATAGGAAAATAAATATTCGTTTGCCACTTTGTCGAATCAGATTCAAGGTAAGGGTTTGTTTTGTATGCTTCCCATCCTGAGCCACTTACATCCAATTTATTGTCCAACAAATATGCTCGAAGTTCATCATAAGCTTTGGATATCTGCTTGTGTGAGCCAAAATGGACAGTCATTATTGATTTTCGGTTTCCAACTTCATAGCAACTCATGCCTTTAGGAACAGTTATAACCGAACTTATGGGCAAACAGGTTTCAATATCAAAATTACCATCGGTATAAGCGTGAAATATAGTAATAGGTACACCTGATGGGGAAAGGTTCCGTTTTTTTAAAAATTTAGACAGTTTTTCGAACATCAAAGTCATTTTAGAGTTCATGGTTGACGGAGAGGCCGTATCGCGTATCGAAATTAATATACATGCAGGCACTTCTACTTCAACAATTTCGTATTTATTTATGCTTTGAATCGAATTAATTAAGGTTTTGATATTTAATAATCCCTTTTCTAAATCGGGGCCAATCATTTTGTCCGAAAGCAGCCCGATCCACCTCGAAACAGGGTTAGAACCAAGATTGCTTTCGATGCTCCAAACCACTTTTGTACCTTGTTTTTCTTTTATAAACTTAAAACATCCTGTTGATTTGCCTCTTTTACCATAATCCATTATAAATGAAATAGAATCATTTGGTAGGCTACCAATTATTGAAACTGAACCATTTCCAACAGTTTTATCTTTGCTTGCCCATTCAATTTTTGAACCTGTTCCATTTTCGGGCCCTGAAAATTTTATTTGTACGTTCGTATCCTTTTTCAGCCATGGCGACCATTTACCCCAATTATTCAAGGTGTTAAGTTCATCGAAAATACTTTTGGCAGAGGCATTTATTTGTAGGCTCCGCTCAACACGGACAATTTGTGGCAACAGATAACCAACCGAAATAAATACCCCGGAAATAAGAAGGATAAACAATAATAAGCGTTGAAGAATTTTCATTGTAATCGAAACCTTTTGTTTTGTAAAAATAACAAAAAGTATTGAATTTGGATTTGTTTTGTTTAAAATGATTTTGTTCGAAAAATTACACCAAATAAATATTAGTGGCTTGATTATTGATATTTTTGCAAAAACACCAAATTAAATTTTACTGATATGAAAAAACTCATTTTTTTTGTTTTGTTGGCGGTTTCCTTTTCCTTCTCATCTTGTACCGAAAAAATTGGTGGGAATGCTGACATGTCAACCGTTGATTTTACCGTATTGGACCTGGATTGGGGCGAATATGGCACCAAGGGGGAATACGATTATGTTTTTGCAGTTGACCTTGCTATGCCCGAAATTACCGATAATGTAATTGCAAATGGTATGGTGAATTTGTACCGTAAAGAATTCGACACCTGGGTTCCGGTCCCTGCAAATATCTACTACCAGAGTGGTAATGGGGTGCTTTACCAAGGTGGGTTTTTCTACCGAATGAAACGAGGGCTCTTTTCGATAGAATACTATGAAAGCGATTTTAATACCGTAAGGCCTGCCACTCAGTTTTTCAGACTGGTAATAATGCAACCTATTTAAAATGTAGCAGTTGTATTTTGAAGCCTCACTTTTCGGGGCTTTTTTTATCTAATGTTACGCACAGAAAAAAGTGAATAGCTAAATCCAACAATTTTTCAAGGTAATTTGTTTTATGATACATGAGTCCACTCCGAAAACCCTAAAAAAAGAAAACCACGGAGGCATGGAGGTCACAAAGCAACATAGAGTGTTGTTAATAAACACTATATACTTAGTGAACTCAGTGGCTTTGTGCCACATCGGCAAGCTCAGTGTATCACTTTGTGGCGAAAAATGACTTTTCGGAGTGGAATCAATACATTCAAAATTGAAATAATGGTGAACCAGGAACGTACAGATATTCAAAAATATAGATTGCTATACAAGGATTTGGTCAAATCGTGTGGCTACATTTCCGAGCGCAGCAATCATTTGCTTATTAAGCAGGCTTTTGTTGAAGTTCTGCGGCGTTTCGGAAATGCAAAAACTGTGCAGGGCGAATTTCAACTTGCCCACGCTGTTTCGGTTGCAAGGATTATTGCTGATGAAATGAGGCTCGACACCACAAGTATATTAGCGGCACTTCTACAGCAAATCCCTATAAGTTCTGATGCTGAGGACAAACTATTCAAGAAAAAATTTGGAACCGATACTTTCAATATCATCCAAAAGCAACAGCAGATTTCAGGTATCCGCATGGATAAAATATCCATTATGCCCGAAAATTTCATTCAGCTTCTGCTAAGCCTTTCGGGCGATATACGTGTGTTGCTTATTAAATTGGCCGATAGGGTTAATTTGATGCGTAACATTGAATTACTGCCCGAAAATGAGCAAAAGCAGGTTTCTGTCGAAACTTCCAATCTATATTCGCCATTAGCGCATAGGCTTGGGCTTTACAAAGTGAAAGGCGAACTCGAAGATTTGGCCATGAAGCACGCCTTACCTGAAGTTTATCATAGCATCGAAAAAAAAATTCAGGATACTGCGCTTGAACAGAAAAAATATTTCGAGGGCTTTATCCTTCCAATCCATAAAAGTTTGAAAAACGCAGGGCTTGATTACGAGATTAAAGCCCGCACAAAAGCAATCCCGTCAATCTATGCCAAAATGAAGAAGCAAGGGATTGAATTTGACGAGGTTTTTGATTTTTTTGCTATCCGAATTATACTAAACAGCACAGGCGAAAACGAAAAAGCCGAATGCTGGAAAGCGTATTCGCATGTTACCGATATTTATCCGCCAAGCACTTCCCGCTTGCGCGATTGGATTTCGGCCCCGAGGCCAAATGGCTACGAGTCTTTGCATGTAACTGTTGAAGCTCCGGGTGGCAATTGGGTTGAAGTGCAGATTCGCTCGAAGCGCATGGACGAAAATGCGGAAAAAGGCATGGCCGCCCATTGGAGGTACAAAGAGCAGAAAGGGGCAAAATCCGCTTCCGATGAATGGTTGAAGAACATACGTGCAATGCTCGAAACCTATGCCCCCGGCGATGACGAAATTGCACGTGCAGCAGGAATTAAAGTTTTATCTGACCATATTTTTGTTTTTACCCCCGAAGGCCACTTAAAAAAACTCCGGACCGGGGCTACTGTTTTGGACTTCGCTTTTGACATACACACCGAAGTTGGGCAACATTGCAACGGAGCAAAAGTCAATAACTTGTTTGTACCTTTAAAATACGTTTTAAAAACAGGCGACCATGTTGAGGTGGTTACATCAAAAAACCAAAAGCCAACAATTGACTGGCTCAACTGGGTAACATCATCGAAAGCGATAACCAAGATTAAGCGGATACTCAAGGACGTGGAGTTTTCGCAATCGGAAGCTGGCAAGGATTTGCTGATGCGCAAATTGGGTCAGATGAAAATTGATTATACTGACGATATCGGAAGCAAATTGGTACTATTTTATAAGGCAAGCAGTGCTTTGGATATGTTTCATGGCCTGGCCGAAGGCAAATACGATGTACAGAAAATAAAAGAGGCGTTTTTGCCTGTGGTTAAAGCAGAGGAAACCAAGCCAGCACCAAAGCCGTTCACAAAAATTGAAGCATCGCAGTCCAAAACTACTGGGAAACAAAAGCCGCTGATAATAATTAACGACAACACACCTTTGGCTGATGTAAAGTTTGCCCGATGCTGCCAACCTGTTTTTGGCGACGATATTTTTGGTTTCGTTACGGTTTCGGAAGGGATTAAAATCCACCGAACCATTTGCACCAACGCGGCTCAGATGTTTGAGCGCTATAAATACCGGATTGTGGAAGCACGTTGGGCCGAAACCTCAGAACTTACCTCGTATGTTGCTACCATCAGGCTAAGCGGCAACGATCAAGCCGGTATTTTAAACGATATCACCAATGTGGTTTCCGGCGATTTGAAAGCTAACATCCGCTCCATAAACCTCAACTCGCACAATGGCAAATTCGATGGCACTATTATGGTGAACGTGGATGGCAAAGCCCACCTAAACCTAATTCTTGGCCGACTGGTAAAACTCAAAGGCATACGCAAAGTAAGCAGGGAAAATTGATTTTTTGGTTCGTAAACTAACGGAATGGGATTTTACACATCGCATTAAATTATCCAAACTTCCGTCAAAAATCCTGCATCCTTAAAATCATGTACAATCCCAAATTTTAATTCTCATGATAACGCAACTACCGCAATTGCAATTAAAGCCATTGCTATCCCAAAACGGTTGAGAAAAGTTAGTTTCTCACCAAAAAAGAAGTATCCAAAAACTGCTGCAATTAAAACCAACGCAGCATTAAAAACAGGCACAAAAAGCGAAATAGGGAGCACAAACAATCCTTTCATAAAATACAAGGTTGATAGCCAATTGAAAATGCCTAACAAAACTCCGGCAAAAACATCTTTATATTTGATATTCAATGTTTTATTATAATATTTATAAATTAAAAACGCGAATCCAATGACGAAAGCAGAGAAAAAAGTTGCTGTCAGAAACAATATTTCATCCCGGTTTGGGAAATATACCCCTGATAATTTCATCAGACTGTCGTTTGCACCGGTTCCAAAAAAAATGAGTACTGGCAAATAGAGGTATTTCTTATCAATATGCTCATCAGTTTTGCTTTTGTTGGAAAGATATAAAGCAATAATTGCTAACACTATACCTACAATTTTTACAAAATTATAAGGTTCGGCAAGCAACAAAAAACCCACCGCTACCGAAAGGATTATGGACATTTTGCCAGAAACCACGGTCATGGCAACCCCAACCTTTTGTGTGGATAAAGCAAAGGTGAAAAAAGTAAGTATAAAAGCCATCCCGGTAAGAACAGCCATAAAAAACCAAGGTGCCTGTACTATTCCAATTATTGAAAAAACTTCCATTCTGCTAAAAATTCCTAACAAAGTGGCAGTCAGATAATTTATTGTAATTGAAGGAAGTATATTGATTCCAAAGCGTGTGAAATACTTGAAAGCTACAAAAATGCAAGTAGAAAAAAACAGGGCAAGAATAAGGAAATGCATAGTAAACTTGATTGTTGTGGCAAAGATATGTTTTAAGTAGTGACCAATGAACCCTGAATTAAATTGACATTCTTTACGAAGCCTCTTAATGGCAAATTCAAAATTTTCGAATTACGAGTTATTTTCAGCGAGCTATAATCGTAACTCGTAACTCGTACATCATAAACATAAATAAAACCCGACTTTCAAGACAGGCTCTATTTACTGAGGGTTTTAATAGCCAAAACCAAGCTTTCAAAAATTGTTTTGTGGTGAAAATATATGCAAAACATAGATATTCAATGTTTTCAAATAAGGTTTGTATTTTAAAAGCCAACCTAAGTGATTTCAGATAATATTTTTTTTACTTTTGCCAATAGTGATAATTAAAACCCCGAACGATGAACTACTTGTCAGAAAGGATAAACCTGCTTGCCGAATCGGAAACCCTTGCTATGACCCGCCGCAGCCGCGAACTTCGGGCGCAGGGTTTCGATGTAATAAACCTGAGCATTGGCGAACCTGATTTTAATACGCCAGAGCATGTAAAGGAAGCAGCAAAAGATGCTATTGACCAGAATTATTCGCATTACACGCCGGTTCCGGGTTATCCGGAGTTGAGGCAGGCAATTGCAAACAAATTAAAACGCGACAATGGACTTGGTTATACTGCCGATCAAATTGTAGTTTCAACAGGCGCCAAACAATCGCTTGCCAACGCAATCCTTTGTTTGGTAAATGTGGGCGAAGAAGTTTTAATACCTGCCCCATACTGGGTTTCTTACAAGGAAATCATAAAACTGGCTGGCGCAAAGGGCGTGTTTATCGAAGGTAATATCAATACCGATTTTAAAGTTACGCCCGATCAAATAGAGGCTGCCATCACACCTGAAACAAAACTGTTTATATTCAGCAGCCCTTGCAATCCATCAGGCACAGTTTATACTTTTGATGAACTGAAAGCCTTTGCGGAAGTATTTGAGCGCCACCCACATGTATTTATTATTTCGGACGAAATCTACGAAAATATCAATTTCGTTGGCAAGCATTACAGCATTGCTTCTTTTGAAAGTATTTACGACAGGGTAATCCTAATCAATGGACTTTCGAAAGGGTTCGCCATGACCGGCTGGAGGTTAGGATATATGGCCGCAAACAAAGAAATTGCCAAAGCGTGTGATAAACTCCAGGGCCAAATCACCTCGGGCGCATGTTCCATTACCCAACGGGCAGCCTTGGTTGCAATGGCTACCGATCCGTCCGAAAGCGACGACATAAAACGTATGGTTGATGCTTTCAAATACCGCCGCGATCTGGCAATAAGCATGTTGCGCGAAATACCAGGCGTTCGAATCAATGTTCCGGATGGCGCTTTTTACTTGTTTCCCGATATTACCGCCTATTTTGGGAAATCATTTGGTGAGCGCGTAATTTTATCCGGGCCCGATCTTTGCGACTATCTGCTCGATACTGCTTTTGTTGCAATAGTTCCCGGTTCGGCATTTGGTTCGCCCGAATGTATCCGCATTTCGTACGCCACTTCCGAAGATACCCTACGCGAAGCAATCAGGCGCATTGGAGAAGCCCTCGCAAAACTAAAATAACCTTAGCAACTTGGTTTTGCTTCGTCCTCATAACCCTGTTTTTAAATTATCATGAACATAAACAAAGAAGAAATCATCCACCTATTTGAAAAATTCAACACAAGTAAAGTGTTGGTAATAGGCGATGTGATGATAGACTCATACCTTATTGGCAAAGTTGACCGTATTTCGCCCGAAGCACCAGTTCCTGTAGTTGTGTTGAAAAAACGCGACAATATGTTAGGTGGGGCGGCCAATGTGGCACTCAATATCAAATCGTTAGGAGCCGAAGCCTTTTTATGTTCGATTATAGGCACCGACAAACAAGGTGATGAACTTCTAAACCTTATGGAAAAATCAGGGCTAAAATCAGATGGCATTGTAAGGAGCAGCGAAAGGATAACCACAACAAAATTCAGGATAATAGGCAACCGCGTGCAAATGTTGCGGGTTGATGAAGAAATGGATACGGATATAAATGAACTGGAAGTAAAACAATTGCTTGATCGTATTTCCGAACTTATTTCGGTGCAAAAGCCAGATGTGATTATTTTACAGGATTACAACAAAGGCGTGTTAACGCTTGATGTGATTACTAAAGTAGCGGAAATAGCAAAAATAAAAGGGATACCTGTTGCCGTTGACCCAAAGAAAAAGAATTTCTCATCCTACAAAAACATCACCCTGTTTAAACCCAACCTGAAAGAAATTAGCGAAGGCCTAAAAATTGATGTTGAAGCCACTTCGGTTGAAAGCTTACAAAGAGCTGCCGAAATAATCCATACCAAACAAGACATTGAACAGGTAATGATTACCTTATCGGAACATGGGGTATTTATGAGTTCGAGAGGAACAACAGGAATCAATAGCAAAGTTATTCCCGCTGTATTGCGCAGCATAGCCGATGTATCTGGTGCCGGCGATACGGTAATTAGTGTTGTGGCACTTTGCATGGCTCAAAAAAACGATCCGATCCTTACAGCAACCTTATCGAACCTTGCCGGTGGATTGGTTTGCGAGCATCCCGGAGTGGTTGCTATTGATAAGGATGAACTTTTTAAAGAAGCTGTGAAAGAATTTGAAAGTAGATAATTTGAAAATTTGGGGATGTGAAAATTTGAGGATTTTGGGATTTGGGGATTTGGGGATTGTGAAAATTTGAAAATTGGGTCCACTCCGAAAAGTGTTTTTTTGCCACTAAGGTAATGAATCTCTAAGTTTCACTAAACCTATATCGCTAATTAACAATACTCTGTGTACCTCTGTGTCCTCTGTTCCTCCGTGGTTTTCTTTTTTAGGGTTTTCGGAGTGGACTCAAAATTTGAAAATGAGATAATGAGATAAATTGAAAATTGAGTCCACTCAGGAAGCCTCTTTCAACGTAAAAAGCCCTGAAAGGGCGGGATTTCAATGACCGTGGGTAAAACCCACGAAAAAAAAAAGAAGAGACAGAACAGTCCTGAAAGGGTTGAATATTCAGTACGTTAAAAATCAATTTTTAAAGGACTTTTTTTCAGTGAAATAGATTATCGGATCGGGTTCAAGCTTATAGCTTTGAACAGCATTAAACTTCTACAAGCTCAGTAAACAGCTTTTTTTTAACCTGTAACACATAGCATTATATCTTGAGCTACTTTTACCAAATTAAACATTTAGCAATATCTTTGTAACCTAAAACTCAAAAATCATGGCATATACAGTAGTTACAGGAGCCGCTGGTTTTATTGGCAGTTGTATGGTGAACAAGCTCAATAACAAAGGTTTAACCAATATTATTGTTGTTGATGATTTCAGTAATCCGCTGAAAAACCATAACCTCGACCATAAATCAATTGTTGGCCATGTTCACCGCGACGAATTTATTAATTGGTTGCAAAAAAACCGGCATCAAGTAGCCTCCGTACTTCATTTAGGTGCTCGCACCGATACTACCGAATTCAATGTTGAGATTTTCGACCGGCTCAACCTCAACTATTCAAAACAGGTTTGGGAAGTATGTGCGAATTTTGAAATCCCACTTATATATGCTTCTTCTGCTGCAACTTATGGTATGGGCGAACTTGGTTATGTTGATGATCACAGCATTGTTGAGAACCTTCGGCCACTCAACCCTTACGGGGAATCGAAAAATAATTTCGACATCTGGGCATTGAATCAGGAAAAAGCCCCTCCATTTTGGGCAGGTATGAAATTCTTTAACGTTTATGGCCCTAATGAGTATCACAAAGGACGAATGGCCTCGGTTATTTTTCATGCTTTCAAACAAATAAAGGAAACACAACAAACCAAACTTTTCCGGTCGCATCGCTCTGGTTATGCTGATGGTATGCAGTTGCGTGATTTTGTTTATGTTAAAGATGTTGTTGATGTCCTATATTTCATGATGCTTACAAAGCCCCAATCGGGCTTATATAACCTTGGTACTGGAAAAGCACGCCCTTTCCTGCATCTTGCCAAAGCCGTTTTTAAAGCGCTGGAAATACCTGAGAAAATAGAATTTATTGATACTCCGATGGATATACGCGAAAAATACCAATATTTTACCGAAGCTGATATGACAAAACTAATCCAAAGAGCCAATTATACAGCACCATTTTATACTCTTGAAGAAGGTGTTTACGAATATGTAACCGAATTTTTAATTGAGCGAAAGTATTTTTAGGTTTCCTGAACAAAACCGAGGGTTTACCAATACACAAAAAAGCAGGCCTTATAAACAGCCTGCTTTTTTTGTGACCCTTGGCGCAAATTAGCTTCAATAAACTAATTAACGCAAGTGGTACATACCTATTTTATGATACGCATTTTATAGAACGACCTGTAAACAAAGTACAAAGCCACTGCAAAAAATACGCCTCCCACATAAGGGGCAACCGAATAGAAACTTTCGGAAATTGCAATTTCCATGGCTAAAAGCCCAAACAATGTAGTAAATTTGATAATCGGGTTCAATGCAACCGAAGATGTATCTTTGAAAGGATCGCCAACCGTATCGCCAACAATGGAAGCTTCGTGCAAAGGGGTGCCTTTTTCGCGCAAGTCAACTTCAACCACTTTTTTGGCATTGTCCCACGCACCGCCGGCATTAGCCATAAATAAGGCCTGGAAAAGCCCGAAAACGGCAATCGAAATCAAGTAACTTACAAAGAATGAAGCAGCTGCATACGTATGTGCCGGTGTAGTTGCCGACATATCGCGATACCCTGCCATAAAAGCAAAAGCCAAAGCAAACGAGAAAATAGCGATAAAAATATTGAACATCCCAGTTTGTGCATACTGTGTGCAAATTTTAACAACTTCCTTCGAAGTTTCAATAGATGCACTACTGTCGGAGCCTTCGTCGAGGTGGATATTCTTTTTGATGTATTCCACTGCCCTATATGCCCCGGTTGTAACTGCCTGTATGGAAGCACCTGTAAACCAATAAATTACAGAACCACCAGCAAGGAAACCCAAAATTGTATATGGATTTAAGATATTCAGGATGGTTTCTGGTTCAATACCAAACCTTTGTTTGATAACAAGGATAAGCGAAAAAATCATAGTGGTTGCACCAACTACCGCCGTGCCAATAAGCACAGGTTTTGCAGTGGCTTTAAAAGTATTTCCGGCACCATCATTAGCTTCGAGGAAATGTTTTGCATTTTCGAAATCGGGTTTAAACCCAAAATCGCGTTCAATTTCCTTCGAAATATTTGGGTTTTCCTCAATCAGGGAAAGCTCATAAATACTTTGGGCATTATCGGTAACAGGTCCGTAACTATCAACAGCAATGGTAACTGGTCCCATCCCTAAAAATCCAAAGGCTACAAGTCCGAATGCAAAAATGGATGGATAAATCATCAAATCTGCAAGTCCGTAGGTTGAAGCAAAGTAGGCAACAAACATAAGTACCAGAAAAACCATTCCTTGCCAAAAAGCACTGAAATTACCGGCCACAAGTCCCGAAAGGATGTTTAAGGATGCGCCGCCTTCACGCGATGCCGTAACAATTTCGTTTACGTGGTCCGATTTAGGGCTGGTAAAAATTTTAGTAAACTCGGGAATCAAAGCTGCGCCCAAAGTTCCGCAACTAATAATTATCGATAAGGTAAGCCAGAGGTTGTTGGCCAATGTGCCAAGCATTATATAACTTACGGCAAAAGTTACCACAATTGAAAGTATGGAAGTAATCCAAACCAAAGTAGTGAGTGGTTTTTCAAAATCCATATCCACGGCATCGCGGTATTTTGCGTTAGTGTAAATTTTATTGATGTAAAAAGCTGCAATTGAAGTAACTACCATCAAAATACGCATCAGGAAAATCCAGGTAAGCAACAAGGTTTGATCGGCAACATTTAAAACAGCCAATACAATAAAGCTTATCAGGGCAACTCCGGTAACGCCATAAGTTTCAAAACCATCGGCAGTTGGGCCAACGCTATCGCCGGCGTTATCGCCTGTGCAATCGGCAATTACCCCTGGGTTACGTGGATCGTCTTCTTTAATTTTGAAAACCACTTTCATCAAATCGCTTCCAATATCGGCAATTTTTGTAAAAATACCTCCGGCAATACGCAGCGCGGATGCACCTAACGACTCACCAATTGCGAAACCGATAAAACTTGCGCCAGCATACTCGCGTGGGATAAAAAGCAGGATAATAAGCATCATGATCAACTCCACGCTGACCAGCAAAACGCCAATGCTCATGCCAGCATCCAAAGGTATATTGAGCAATTTAATAGGTTTGCGCTCCAACGAAGCGAAAGCCATACGGCTGTTGGCAAGCGTATTCATCCTGATACCAAACCAGGCAACGCCATACGAACCTAAAATACCGATTACAGACCACATGAGGATGAGCACAACGCCTCCAAAGCCCATGTGTTCCAAGAAACCAAAGTAGAAAGCAATACATGCGGCAATAAAAGCAAACAGAATCACAAGGAATTTACCTTGTTGGATGAGGTATGTTTTGCAAGTTTCGAAAATAATATGGGCAACATCCAGCATGTTTTTGTGTGCCCTAAGTTTTTTCACCCTGCTAAATTGGTAAAACCCAAAAAGCAAACCAAGGATACAAATTACAAATCCAAAATAAAGCAAATTATTTTGTTCTGCAGAAAGGATTGGGATTTTGAGGTCGGCTTCACTGGCGAACACAGGAATAGCAGCCAACGCCATGGCAATCAGTGTAATAAATCTCTTCATAAGCGAGGGGGATAAGTAGGTTAATGATAGATTTGATTTGCATCAAATATAAAGGAAATTCGATTTATATCAACAAAAGGGAGGGAAAGTTAACAAATATTTTTTTGACAAATGAGTTACAATTGAAAAATTAACCAAAATAAATGTCTAAAAATACTTAAATTTTGACTAAAAATCCACATAATATATCGAAAAGTACATTTATATACCCTTCATTTTAAAATACTTAAAGTGCTTTGCCAAACTATATTTTTACTTGGTGGCCATAATAAACAGGTCGAAACAATTATCGGTAGAATCTTTCAGGAAAAAATCGGAAAGCGATACTTTGTTCACAATTTCGGAATTGCCTTTTAACAGTTTGCGGCGGTTCAGCCTGTTCATAATGTCGTAAGGCA
>CAJAXK010000133.1 GCA_903946925.1 uncultured Bacteroidales bacterium
GGATTGTGCCATCTCCCATGCCTTGTATTGCGGGGAGATACCTTCGGATTAGAAACACATTGTATTTTTATAGAGCCTTGATTTTTTGTTTACTTTTTGATCAAGCAAAAAGTAAAAAAATCTAAACCATTTTGACCGAAGTTTTGGTTTTGATGACAGTCAGATAGCACCTCAAAATAAGAATTAGCCAGATCAGGGCTTATATGAGGGAAAAACTGTACTTTCGTTGAATGGATATTTATCTTGCTAAAACAAAGATTCAAACATTGCTTAACACTAAATAATCGGACAGATGGAAAATATTATGGTTATACAACTTACCAACCAAAAAGCCGTTGGGCTTTTACATGAATTGGAGGAACTGCATTTGATTAAGGTTTTAAAGGAAAACTTTGAACCGTCGAAAACCAAATTGTCCGACAAATATAAAGGCTTTATCAGTAAAGAAGATGGACAACAACTGAACGACCATATCCAACAAATGAGGAGTGAATGGAACGGTATTTAATTGACACCAATGTGGTTTCCGACTATTTTTCGGCATCCTTGCCTACCAATGGCTTACTGTTTATGGATGCGGTAATGGATGCAGGTCCAAAGCTTTCGGTTATCACACAAATAGAACTGCTTTGCTGGAAAACTGAAGCCACAAAAGAGCAACAGGTAAAGGATTTTATTTCCGATAGCGAGGTTTTTGACATTACCCCCAATGTAATTCTGCATTGTGTAGAGATACGCCGGAACAAAAAAATTAAAACCCCTGACGCTATTATTGCAGCTACCGCTTTAGCTCTTGGCTATACGCTTATTTCTAACAACGACAAGGATTTTTTTGGTATAAAGGGCTTAAAATATCTGAACCCTTACAGCAAATAAGTACCGCTGGTTCGTGCTTCAACCAGGAATAATCGCTGGGCACTGCATACCGTTCATATCCCTATTTATTATGTATCCTTATTTTTTATCGTTGAATACCTCTGAAAACCCTAAAAAAAAATGAAAACCACGGAGGCACAGAGAACACAGAGACACACAGAGTATTATTAATCAGATCTTTAAACTTTGTGAAACTTAGAGGCTTTGTGTCTTTGTGGCGAAAAAAGACTTTTTAGAGTGGACTCATAGTTCAATAATTAAATAAGTGTAGCAACAATCATCGCAATCGCATTTGTTAGGATTATTCCAGAAATAAGAGTCATTGCCCTAAAGTTGTTTCTATTACTATTCAAGTAAATTAAAACGCCTAAAGCAGTCAGTATTGTCAAAATGATTGTAATTGGCACTAATTTTATTGAGTGAACTTCATCAAACTGAAACATTAATAATATTGGAAGAAAACCATAAAAAATAAAAATAAGCAAACTTTTGTCAGTTTTCAATTTACTGTACAACTGTCTTAATGGTTCCAATGAAAAATTGAATGCGATGGAAACTAACATTGTAAAAGTAAATGGCAATAAGCCATAGATTCCTAATACTTCATCTCCAAATAATTTAGGAATTGAAATTGTCATAAAGTAAATACTTAATAGTAAGCAAAATCCAATTGAATGTGTGGTCCATATGGGGAAATTTTTAATCCACCCAAAACCAAATAGAAAAAACATTGAAGCAATCGAGATTAGTAAGGAAGAGTAATAAACGGTCCTGTTTACTTCAATGAATTCGAAAATCCATGATATTCCCAATAGCAGAATTGGAATAGTTGCTAAAAAGGATGTTTTTGTTAAACTAAATATTTTCATAGAGCACTGATTTTTAGAAATGTATAACGTTATTTTAATTGATACATTGTCTTTAAGTAGATATTTAATGGTTGTTTAATGGTTCTGTCTAAAATAGTAAAATTTCGGGTTTCTTATAATGATGCATAACGGCTGAGGCCATAACAAGTGCGGGATTAAATTGTTGCTCAACTGTCTGCCAGCACAAATGTATGTAAAGATTTCAAATGTTTCAAAGAACACGCAAACCCGCATTTGCTATTGCGTATATTGGGTGCAGGTGTTTATTTATCTATAAATATCCGTTAATTTGTTATTGGTAAAAATAATCGTCATGGGGACGGTTGGTCCACCTAATTGTTCTGAAAGCCCCACCATATATATTGCTGCAAGTGCTGCTTCACTTCCGCGTTTATCTTTGTTTTTTGCGCCTTCATTTAAAATAGCCATCTGCATTTTATCTTTACTATATTCCCAATATTCAATAGTTTTACCGTTTCGTATAGATTTACTAACAACAAAAAATTCTTTATTCCAAACTTCACTAACCATTGCTTGTGACATTCCAACTTCCAACTGTCCTTCACTTATAAGGCTTCCGAAATATTCGCCATATTTATCAATGTATGATTGTTTACGTCTTTGTTCGGCAATTTTATTTTTTTCTTGAGCTTGTTGTTTACCTCTCTTTTCATCTTGTAATTTTTGTTGTTTTTCTTCGTTAGCTCGCACTGCATTATCTCGTATTTCAGTCAAAGAATTACTGTTTTTATAAATTTGTTTCCATTCATTATCAGTGAAATTGTATTGTTTCAACCAATCACCATTGGCGGTAGCTCCATCTGCGAATATTGTTTCTCCTTTGTCTGGAACAAAAATTCTTCCATTAAGATAAACCATATTTCTGCCTCCAAACGCACCTTTATATATTTCGCCTGTTTTAAATTTAAACTCGCCTTGCTTTGCTGTGAATTTGCTATCGTCTTTTTCAACAACACCAATGAAAGCATTCCCGTTTTTGTAATTCAACTTTACATTTTGTGACGATTTTATCAAATCATCAAATTTTAAAAACCCATAATTCTTAATATTTTCTGAACTAACAACAGTTTCTAATATTCTGTCATCAAACTCCATTCTTAGCAAATAACCTTCAGATTGTTTTTGTATAATAATAGGAATGTTATTCAAAGGATAATCATTGTAGTAACCTTGATAAAAGTAAATATCCTCTATATCAACTTTTAACTTCTGTGTATATTTAAAACTCGTCAATCTATAAAAGGTTTCGTCAGGGTCTGTCGTTAAAGTATTTCCCGCCCCTGTATTGGAAATTTTAATCACTCCTCTATAAACAGACTTATTGATAAAATTAGAATGTAAAATTCCACTTATGTACGCATTTCCATTTTTTGTAAAATATATACCACTTGCAATAGTATCCAAAGAAGATAATGGCCGTATTTCATTCTTTTCATAACGGTTTTGAATATAAAAAACTCCATCTCTTTCGCTTACATAATAGAAAGCAAGATTCTCATCTTTGCCGGGAAATTCTAAAAATGTTATTTCTTGATTTTCGACAAACTGCTTTTTGTACACAGTCCCAACAGCAATCACATTTGTTTTTTCATAAACTATTACTTGCAATTTTGCTTTTTTAGGAAGAAGGGGTTGCTGTTGAGTCTGTCCCAACATTACACTTGTTAGTGTAAAGTTTAGAATCACAAAAAGTAGGATTTTTTTAAATCGAAACATAGTACTTTAAATTTGTTATTTCACCTCCACTTATGGCTTTCAGCTTCTCTGTTGTGCACTTACACTTGCACACAACTCGTTTATATCAACAAATATATCCCACTTTTCGATACATCCACCACTTTCCAATATTTATTCTGTAAAAAAAGTATCGGGGCAATTGTAGGTCACCCTGACACTAAAGTAATATATACAATTGCTCACACCCTCTTTATCTCCACTTCCCCTTCCAAATCTTTATCGTTGTTAACAAACAGCAGGTATTTGTTGGTGGGTCCGCTTAGGGCGGCGGTTATTTCGGCTTCGTTGCCTTCGGCTATTTCACTTAGGTTGGCTGGGGCGGATTGGGTTGCGGAGGAGGCTCCATAATAGTACAACGGCACATCGCCCACATTGGTTGCCAGAAGGGTGTCATGGTTTCGGAACCTTGCTGTGCCAGGTTAACCGCAGTACAGGTTTTGCTGGCCGTTAACCTGGCCAAACATTCCTCAAAAGGGCTTAGCAGTTCGCAGAAAACGCGCCAGAACCGGAAACTTGTTTTAAACGCTTAAAATAATCGGCAAAAAATCCGACTGTTAAATCCCTGCCAACCCTTATGTTTTCGAAGGGTAATGCGGCATACCTTTCAAGTTGTTTAATAACAGTAAAACTCAAAGCCGGGATATTTCTATCAAACTGTTAATGTGCAAATTAAACCCGCCAAGTTCTGACTATTTGGTATGTTTGGATTTTAAGGAAACCAATTTGCCTAAATTGTTTGGAATTAATTCTAACTTTGGCGGGCAAAATATGCCGCAGATCGCCAACACAAAATATTCACTAAATATGCAAAAGAATGAAAATATAGCCATTTAACATCCTATTTCCTTGATGTTTTGCAGGTTTTACACATATAGAAAATGCTGTTTTGCCAAAAAATCATGACAATAATTTGAGCCAATGGATGAATGGATTTAGATAGAAAATATTTTGTTTTTTTTAAACGCTTACCAAACTTAACGACTCAACCAAACGAAGAATTAAATACTAACTAACAAAATCACAATCAGATATGAAAAAAAACCTTACCCTTTTGGTGATGACCATTTTAATTTTTTCGGGCAATTTGCTCTTTTCCCAAACCCATACAATCAAAGGGGTGGTGAAAAATGAAAAAGGGGAACCTATGGAATTTGCCTCAATCGCCATTAAAGGCACCAATAATGGCACTATAAGCGATACCGAAGGGAAATTCGCGCTTACTACAGAAATGGGATCACCAACTTTGCTCATTTCATCTGTTGGCTACGAAACCAAAGAAATTTTGGCAAAAAGCAACTTCATCGAAATCCAACTTAGTTTGCTGAATACCAGCCTCAACGAATTTGTGGTTGTTGGCACACGAAACCCTAAATTGAGCAAAATGGAAACTCCGGTCCCTGTTGATGTGGTGAATTTGGTAAAAATGAGATCCATGACTCCACAAAATTCGGCAAACGACATACTAACGTATCTTATCCCCTCTTTTAATTCCAACCGCCAATCGGCATCCGATGGAACCGAACACATTGATCCTGCATCGCTGCGTGGGCTTGGCCCTGACCAGGTTCTGGTTTTGATAAATGGCAAAAGAAGGCATACCACCTCGTTGGTAAATTATCAGAATACAGTTGGAAACGGTTCGGTAGGAACCGATTTAAGTGCCATACCTGCCTCAGCAATAAAACGCATCGAGGTTTTGCGCGATGGTGCCGCTGCTCAATACGGCTCTGATGCAATTGCCGGGGTAATCAATTTGGTTTTGAATGATAATGTTGGTTTTCAGGCAGAAGTCACTTATGGGCAAACCTCACGTAGCGACGGCCAAACATCCGCTTTGAACCTGAATTATGGCGCGAAACTGGGTAAAAAAGGCGGGTTTATTAATCTGACAGCTGAATATAACAACCGCGAAAAAACCAACCGTTCGCAAAACCACAACTTAATTATTTTTGACCAATCGGAATATGGCAATTATTTTTCTTACGATTTTTGCGACGATCCGGCAGCAGCCCGCCAAATTGACGACGAAACATTAGCTGCTGATGGCCTGACCCGCGATGATTTTAACTTTCAGGTTGGTGATGCCAAAATTCAAAATATCCAGGGGTTTCTAAACTCAACAATCCCATTGAACAAAAACACCGAATTGTATTTCTCAGGTGGCGTCAGCAAACGGAATGGTATGGGGTTTGGTTTCAGGAGGTTGCCGAGCGAAACCGAAAATGTTGTTTCAGCATTGTTTCCTTTTGGGTTTCAGCCTGAATTAAAATCCAATATTGCCGATGTTTCATTAATTTCGGGAATACGGTTTGAACTCTCCGATTGGAAATTTGATGTAAGCAACACCATCGGGAACAATGACTTTAAATACGAAGTCGCCAACACCAACAATGCTTCGATGGGTGCAAGCAGCCCAACCATTTTCAACGCGGGAAGCCACTCTTTTTTACAAAACACGGTTAATGCCGATGCCTCCCGCTCTTTCGAATCATTTTTAAGCGGGCTAAATATGGCTTTCGGTGCCGAATTCCGTTTGGAAGATTATCAGATCGTAGCCGGGGAAGAAGCATCCTATAGCAATGGGGGGGCACAATCGTTCCCTGGGTTTTCCCCATTGAACGAAGTAAACAAACAAAGGCATAGTATAGGGGTTTACACTGATATTGAGGCCGATATAACGAATAAATTTTTATTGGGCTTTGCTTTGCGCTACGAAAACTATTCAGATTTTGGCAATACCATAAACGGCAAACTTTCGTCGAGGTACAAAATTACCGACAACTTTTTTGTGCGCGGCTCCATGAGCACAGGATTCAGGGCTCCTTCGTTGCAGCAAACCTATTTCAACAATATTGCTACCGATGTGGTGGATGGCGTATTGCTAAATTCAGGTATTTTCAGAACCGATAGCGAACTTGCCAAGGAACTTGGGATTCTTGATTTGAAAGAAGAAACCTCCAACAACTATAGCCTCGGCTTTGTGTTTACTCCGATAAAAAAATTAAATATCACCATTGATGCTTACCAGATCAACATCAACAACCGGATTATATTGACCGGTAATTTGGGGAACGATGTCTATGGCGATCCTATTCCTGAACTCCAGGCATTATTTGCACAATATGGGGCGCAAACAGGGCGGTTTTTTACAAATGCCATCAACACCACAACCCAGGGGCTTGATGTAGTGGTTGACTATACTTTCGCTTTGGGCGCTGGTAAACTTAATGCTTCGTTGCTTTATAACTTTAACAAGAATGTGGTTGATGATGAGTTAAATTATATTCCTACAGCCTTTGTTGGCCAGGAAGAAGTTTATTTTGGGCCACAAGAAAGAAGCCTTATAGAGACCAACACTCCCCGAAGCAAAGGGACATTGGCCTTGGATTATAACATCAGTAAACTCACCATTTTGTTGCGTAATACCTATTTTGGCGAAGTTACCAGGGATGGTTTCCCTTTTGGGGTTACCCAAAAACATGCCGGAAAAGTTGTTACCGATTTGAGTGTTTCGTACAAAATAACGCCTAAAATCCTGTTTGCCGTAGGCGCCAACAACCTGTTCGATGTATTTCCTGATTTACAGGTTTATGAAAACAGTTATTTTGGCGTTTTTAAATATGCCCCCGTTCAAATGGGTACCACAGGCTCTTACTTTTTTGGAAGGATAAGTTGCAGTTTGTAAATACTTTCCGTTAATACTTGGTTGCTTTGTCGGGGTGCAAGTCCCCGACAAAGTTTTTTTTATTTTAACCCTGCGAAAAATTGAAAAAAATTAGCTGGATTACGGCCATGGCCTTAGTGGTTTCGAACATGATTGGTACCGGGGTTTTTACTTCGTTAGGCTATCAGGTTGCCAGTTTAACAAATACTTATACCATAATCCTGCTTTGGTCGGTTGGGGGCGTATTGGCCTTGTTTGGTGCTTTTTGCTATTCCGAATTGGGGAATTACTACAAGGAAACCGGCGGCGATTACATCTATTTATCAAGAGGTTTTCATCCTGTGTTTGGATATTTGAGCAGTTGGGTTTCGCTTATTGTAGGCTTTTCGGCACCTGTTTCCCTGGCAGCCTTGGCAATGAGCAAATATCTGCAAATTTTTGGCCTGGGGTTGGGCAAAGGCTTCGCTATCGGAGTCATTATCCTAATTGCTTTATCGCAATCGTTCAGTTTAAGGACAAGCAGCGATTTCCACAACCTGTTTACCTTGCTTAAAGTTGTATTTGTATTGGCATTGATTGGCTTAGGATTATACATGGCCCCCGATGCCGGTAACGGGTTGAATTTTAGCAATAGCTGGATAAAAGAAATCAAAATGCCCGAGTTTGCAAGTTCCTTGGTTTTTGTAGCTTTTGCTTATACCGGCTGGAATTCAGCTTCTTATATTGTTGGCGAAATAAAAAACCCAAGCAAAAACCTACCCAAATCCCTTATTGTCGGCACCTTGTTTGTTACAATGGTGTATGTGTTTATCAATTATATTTTTTTAAAACACGCATCAATCCTTTCGCTCATCAACCAGGAAGATGTTGCATCAATAGCCGCAAAAGGCTTTTTGGGGTTGAGCGGTGCCAAATGGGTAAGTTTCTTTATTGCCTTGCAGTTAATTGCCACAATCAGTGGATATTTATGGATTGGCTCAAGGGTAAGTTTTGCGACTTCAAAAGAAAATAAGCTGTGGGGTTTTATGAACCGATCGAGGAACGAAATCCCTTATCTGGCTTTATGGGTCCATGCATCTATAGCTATTGTGATAATTTTAACTGGCGAATTTGAACAGATTTTTATCTACGCGTCCTTCCTGCTTCAAATATTAAGCACCATTGCCGTTGCAACTGTGTTTACGATCCCTTCCCTTAAAAGGCGGATATTCAAAGGGAATTATTTTTGGGTTTTCCCGACCGTATTTTTGGCTTTTGGGGTGTATATCTGTTATTTTACTTTTATTGCGCATCCCAAAGAAAGCATCATTGGTTTATCTACCATTTTGCTTGGCTTGGTTTTATATGCTTTCGACACAAAGCACAAAACCAGTGCCTAAAATTTTGATGATAAAAAAGGGAGTTTTGTTAACTATAACTGTAATCAGAAGAGTTAAAACTTTGCGAAAATGTAAAACCAAATTTGAGTCCACTCCGAAAAGTCTTTTTTAGCCACAAAGGCACAAAACCTCTAAGTTCCACTAAGCATATAACGCTGAATAACAATACTTTGTGAACCTTTGTATCATAGTGCCTTTGTGACGGTTCTTAATTTTTAGGTTATCGGAGCGGACTCAAGTTTATTTTTTGTTTTTGAAACTATTTCATAACCAAAAACATAACCAATGTTGGAATGATATTTCTGATAACTGCTGACTAAAATAACAGGAAAAACTTTAATTCGTTGAGCAGGAATTTGATTTAATAATCCAAGAGACATAATAATCAAGAATAGTTTTTTTCATAACTTCTGTTTATTTGAGTTGTGGTTTTATGATTACTGATAATGGTTTACAGATACCTGACGGCGGCGGTTTCGAAACATTAAACTGTCTGTCAGCAATTAACTTGATACAAAGAACTATGTTAAATTTAAAAACTGAACCCGCTTTTTTGCCAAACGCCAGTTAGTAGTGGTTTTCTAATTTTCATCTCTCCTCTGGGATTGGCTCATACTCGGGATAATTTTGATTTGGGTCAATTTCCGGAAGAAGTTGCTTTTTGTCTGTAATTATTACAGGCAAAATAATATGTACAAATCCATTTTCAATCCTGTATTCAACCGTTCTATTGTCGGTGTAAGTACTATTTCGATAAACTTGAAAAGGTAGAACAAGTACTTCGTTTTCATTTACATAAGGAGAAATCTTGTTTAAGAATAGTTCAGAAACCAACTTTAAACACATGCTGCTTGAAAGGCTATTTAATGAAATGCCATCCATAAACGTAAATACCCCGTTTACTTTCTTTAGCTTAACGTACCAGTAAATTGGCTCATTTTTTTGCACTTGTAAAGCATCAAGCATTTTTTCAATGTTGTTGCTCGCACAATTGTTGACATAATAACTAAACACCTGATTAGATGCACGAAGCATTTCCAGTACTAATAATGTATTTAGGCTATCAATAGTATTTGATTTTATTTTGTAGGTGCTATCTGCTCTTAAAACCCCATTGGACAAATAAATGGGTTCGTATTTAATTTGTTCTGTCAATCTGTTTATGCTGTCTTGTATTTCTTTTTGCCGCAGTAGTATTTTGTTTTGAATGGCTTCATTATTTGCCTTCTCTTCTGCAACCAATATCACGTCTTGTTCTTCCTTTAATTGTTTGATTATAGCTTTACAACCACAAGATGATTCAGGGATAAGTTGAATATCCGAATTATGTTGGATGTACACCTTTGTGCAACGTGTTTTTTGATAACTCTTTGCTTCTTCAAATTCAGACTCGTATTGGCTCTGCTGAGGAAAACCTTTCAAATCTTTGAATTGATAGAATAAACTGTAGTTATCAAAGCATAATTGTTGTTTGCACAAATTGCCTCCGGTCAATCTTGATTCATATTCATAGCATAAAAAATTCAAGTATAATGCTTCCCTGTGTTTTGTCAACCAAAGAGTATCCTTGCTGTATTCCTGTATAAATAAAGTATCGCTAAGTTTGATGCGAAGCTTTTGGATGTTTTCGAAAGCTGCACTCCCGGATTCGTTGTATTTAACATACTTATCAAAGTAATTAACATTTGAAATTTTACCCGGTTGTGACAAGGCTCTTCCTGATGCGAAACCAAAAAGTAGCATCACAATTAAGGTCGTCCTTGGAATCTTGAATATGGTCATTGATATTAGTATTTTCTTCATAAAGTAACAACCAACTTCTTGCAGCCACAAATAGATGGCGATTTCAGAAACGAAAACTGCCTGCCACCACCGAACCTGATGCGCAGTACAAATCTTAATCTAACTACTTAACTGCCAATTTCTTGTAGGCACTGCTCTTCTTTTTGTCATCAAGGATTAAATCTTTCAAATGTATTTCCATTAAACTTAAATGTCCCGTTGTCAGGTGTTCCAAGCCATAAGTTTCCTTGTTTGTCCTTATACATAGAAATTAAATTCACATCAATAGGACCGTCTTTTACTTTGTAATTAGTAATATTTTTTTCGTCATATTTATATACACCTTGACTCCAAGTTGTCAACCAAATATTTCCCTTATTGTCTTCTATAATGTGGGAATAATAAACGTATTTATCGCCGTCAAATGTTTTTTCGTTTCCAATACCTTCCGTTTTTCTATATTGAAGCCTGTCGCTTTTTGTTGTCTTTTCAAAATCGAAAATATATTTGTGCCAGGTGTTACAAAGCCAAAAACTACCTTCTTTGTCTTCAAAAATAGAACGAATACCAAAAGTGCCGCCATTAGGCACATAGGTCAAATCATCTTCATACATCCATTTTACTGTTTCTCCATCAAAACGACAAGCTCCAAAAACGGAAGTGCCAAACCATATTGCACCTTTTCTGTCTTTATAAATGGAATACACTTCGTACGGACTAAAAAACGAATTGACAACTCGTGGGTAAATTTCATCGTGAAGATAGTGTTTGGGAAACTCTAAATCATATAATTTTTTTCCATCATAGCGATAAGCACCTTCATTCTTTTTACCCAATATATAAAACCACAAATCATCGGGTTCTAATTTCCATTCTTTGCTTTTGATTGGTTGCAAAGTAGTAAATGTGTTTCCGTCAAACTTGTTGATACCAAGGAAAGTTGAAATAAATATATTCCCAAATTTATCTTCTTGAATTTGTCTTACAGTGTCGTTTGCAAGTCCATCTTTTGTAGTGAAATTGACTATCGTTTTTCCGTCATAACGATACACACCTTCGCCATTACCACTAAACCAATAGTTGTTTTTTGTGTCTTGAAACACATACCATAAATGGTCGCCAAGTTTGTTTACTGTGTCGCCTTCCGAGATTTGTTCGCTTGAAACTTCATCATTTAATACACTATTTTTTGCCTGACCATTGCATGATATCAATATGGCCAGAATATTAAAAAATATGAGTGTTTTTAACTTCATTGTGCGTCTGTTTTCGGTTTTCACTATCGTTATAGAGTTGCCAATAACGGTTGGCGGTATGGCACAGCGGGAATAAATTGTTGCTCAATGTCAGTCAGCACAATTGTATATAAAGATTCCAAATGTTTATACCTACTTCCTGCTACTTTTGGTTGTTAACGTGTTCCATCCGGTTGTCAATGTGTTCCCTTCGGTTGTCAATGTGTTCCCTTCGGTTGTCAAGGTGTTGTTGTCTATTGCCAACTGACTGTTTGTCATTGTCAAATTGTTGTTGTTCGATGTAAATGTGTTGTTGTTCGATGTAAATGTGTTTTGGTTGAATTAAGGTGCCAAGTTCCAAGTGCCGGGTTGCTGCAATCCGCAATTAGTTGATAGGTTGATGGGTTGATAATCTGCAATTGGTTGATGGGTTGATGGGTTGATAATCCGCAATCCGAAATCCGCAATCCGAAATCAATCCCTCCTCAACCAGTTAAGGCTATTTTGTAGGGTTGGCATATCGGTAATTATAATTTTAACAGGCCTACCGGTAAGGGCTGTAAGGCTTTTTTCCTGTTGGGTGAGTGATTGTTTTTTTGCTTTATCCAAGGCAGGTTTTAGATGTTCGCGCAATGCCATTTCGTTGAGGCGCTTCACAATGTCTTCCTTGTTTACTTCAAGCGAAAGGTCGTAGGATGCTTCCTTTATCTGCTCAATCGAACTGTTGTCGATGGTAACATAAGTTAGCTGCAAAGGTGCATGGATTTCGATAGCTTGGGAGGTAATGGTGAAAGAAGTGTTTATGGTATCGCCAAGGTCGATATGGAAACCAATCCTGCCATTGGCTGTGGTCGAAACTTTTTCGGTAAATTTCATCAGGTCGGAACCAAAATACTTTTTCTCCATTTTGGTGATGTTCACAAGCTTAAAGTCCTGTTCCCAAATCACCAATTTTGCGGTGCTACGAAGTTTGTCGAAAATAATATTGTTTTCTTCGGTGGTTCTCCGCTCCACGATTTTCATGTTCACATACTTAAAAATCAGTAAGCTCGCCACAACAACAATGGTAAGTATTGCAATATTCCTGAATGTGCTGCTGATTGAATGCAGTGTATTTAAAGCCATAGTTTGAACTGTTTTGGGATTGGAATTACCTGATTAGGTTAGGGGCAACAAATCGGTTTTTGCTTTGCAAATTGAAAAGTTGAGTCCACTGCGAAAAATCTTTTTTAGCCACATAGGCACAACGCAAGGAAGTTTACTCACAATTGCTTATTTCAATGGTGTTCGTGATACCGCTTCGCTAAGTTCACTAAGTTTATAACACTGAATAACAACGCTCTGTGTGCCTCTGTGTTCTCAGTGCCTCCGTGGTTTTCTTCTCTTTAGGGTTTTCGCAATGGATGCAAAGTTTAAATATCATGCTTATGCTTGCGCACAAAAAGTTGGGCAGTTTCGTACTTCACCACTTCAATGGGCTCGCCTTTATCAATATATCCGGTAAGTGCGGTTGCATCGTACAGCATCCCATCTATAATTACCTTCCCGGCCGGGCGCAACATGGTGTTTGCAATTCCTGTTTTACCAGCCAGATGGGCATAACCCGAATCGGCTGATGTAAAGCCTTCCGATTTTTCCTGGGTGGCAACCAAGGCAAGGTCGCCAAAAAATGTTTTGCCTGTGAAAAGCTTTTTGGTAAGGTAAATAGAACCTGCAATGGATAAAAAGAACGAGATCACCACCAGGAAAAATGCCTCTCCTAATTTTACCAAAGCACTTTGGCTAAATTCAAAATAAGTGTTTTCAATCATAGCCAGTGTTAACCCCATTACCATGAAAAATATACCTAAAATTCCCGTTACACCAAAACCGGGTATCGCTAATATTTCAACTGCCAACAGTAAAACCCCGGCAATAAAAACCATGATTTCCCAATTATCGGCCAATCCCTGTATGTAATGTGGCGAAAAATACAGCAAGGCTGCAATTATTGCAATAATTATTGGAAAAGCGGCTCCCGGTGATTGAAATTCGAAATAAATCCCGGCAATAATTATCATGATCAATATCCCGGCAACAAGTGGCGAAATAAGGAAACTGATAAATTTATCGGTAGCTGTAAGTTGTTGTTCCTGAATGGTATAGTTTGTGATGCCGGCTTTAGCCATAACCTGATGGATATTTTCGGCCATGGCATTGCAATACCCGTGTTTCATGGCTTCCTGTGCCGTGAACGTTACCACTTGCCCCGAATCGTTTACGCCTTCAACATGAATCCGAGGGTCAACCATGGCCTGGGCTATGTCGGGGTTACGCCCTGTAGCCTGTGCTGTACTACGCATAAGCGAGCGCATATACGATTGGTATTTGTCTGGCAATTGTTCGCCGGTTTGGTTAACAACCGTTGCAGCCCCAATATTGGCTCCTTCGCGCATGTAAATGCTGTCGCAGGCAATGGAAATCAAAGCTCCGGCACTTGCCGCGTTGTTATCAATAAATACCCAGACTGGTATTTTGGTGTTTAAAATAGCAGTGCGTATCGAATCTGCCGATTCGAGCAAACCTCCATACGTATTCATCTGTATAAGGATAATGTCTGCTTTTGTGTCTTCAGCCTGTTGCAGGGCTTTCTTGGTTTTGAACCAGATTGGCTTCCCAATTTCATCGTTAATCCTGAAAACATAGACCAATTTCTTTTGTTCCGGTTTAACCTGTGCACTTAAGCCACTTATAAAAAGATAGAAAGCGATTAAAATGAATAAAGTTATTTTGGAGGATTTATCAATTGTCATCATCTCGGTTATTTGGTTATCCTTTTTATTTAATGCGATAAAAATGGTTCTGTAAATCGGGAAAGAGAATACAACCCCAAAAATATGTTTATTTAGTTCCATCCCACATCCCACATCCAACATCCAACATCACACATCAAGAATCCTATCTATGCGCCTTCCTGTACGCCTTTTTCCATGCCCGTCTGGCCCAGTAATGCCGCCGCCAGTATTTCCCCCAATTAATTCCCGACCAGATGCGTTCGTGGATATAATAAATAAGTAGTTTGATGCCAAACTCAATAATAGCAATAAAGCCAGCATTTCCGATGCTTTCACCCAGCGAAAGGCTCTGATATTCGTGCGAGTAAACGAAAACGGCCACAAACATTGCACCAGAGGCAAAAACCCTGTAGGTAATAGTTTTCAATAGGCTGCGCTGGGGGCTGTCGCGAAACGCAACTTCAACTTCGGGATGAACTTGGTTTGGTTTTCCTGTAAGGTTCATTTACAAATGATTAAGAGGCAAAAGTATGGATAATATTACGATTTATAAAACCGGTTTTATAACATCCGGTTTGCCAAAATGTGCCTTAACCGCATCAAGCAAAGGCTTATGCAACAAAGTATTGGATGCTAAAAGTTCGCCACCAAAAATGTAATCTTCTGCGCCATTAAAGTCTGTTACCGAACCACCTGCCTGTTGCACTATTAAAACCCCTGCCGCAACATCCCACGGCTGCAGCCCATATTCGTAAAAACCTTCATAACGCCCACATGCGGTATAAGCCAAATCAACGGCTGCCGACCCTAAACGCCTTAAGCCGGAAGTATTGCGCGAAAACCAGGTAAAAAGCTCGATATATCCATCAAGCTTGCCATAATCCTTGTATGGGAATCCTGTTGCCAACAATGTGTTCCGCATTTCGGTTTGCTCCGAAACATGGATTTCTTTCCCGTTCAAATAAGCATTGCTGCCTTTCCAGGCATAAAAGCACTCATCCAAATTGGGTTCATAAATTACCCCAACTACAATTTTATCGTCTTCCATCAATGCAATGCTAACCGAATACAAAGGTATGTGGTGCAGGAAGTTAGTGGTCCCATCCAATGGGTCAACAATCCATTTGCAGCGTTCGCCCCGGTGGGTTGCAGTTTGTTCTTCGGTTATAAAACCAGCTTCGGGCAATATTTCCGAAAGCTTTTTAACAATAGCAGCTTCGGCAGTTGTATCCACATAGCTCACAAAATCGTGCAACCCTTTAACTTCAATATCTGAGGTTTTAACCTTGTGGATTTCCTGAAGGAAAAATCCTCCTGTTTCCTTGGCAAGGTCAATAACTTCGAGGCAAATGTTTTTATAATCCATTATATATTTTGTTGATTTAATGAAAGTTAATGTCGATTCTAACTTTTATTGGATTGGTTTGGTTTTTTTTGAAGCTGATGCTAAAATTCTACACTGCAAGTATCATCATCATTTACGGTGGTAAGTTTCACGGTTGTAATCTGATTGATCAGTTTTGCATCAAAAGCAGTTCGAACTTTAACATAATTTCCTGTAAACCCGTGCATAAACCCTTTAATGTTATCCGATTCCCAGAGAACGTCGGCTGACCTCCCGATTTGTTTTGTATAAAAATTATGCTTTTTTGATTCCGATAATTCATGTAAAACCTGGCTCCTGCGGCGTTTTTCGCGCTCGTCAACTTTGCCATCCATCAGCAGGGCTTTGGTCCCCGGCCTTTCGGAATAGGTGAATACGTGAAGGAAAGTTACATCTAGATTTTGTATAAAATTGTAGGCATCCTCAAAATCCTCCTTTGTTTCGCCAGGGAAACCAACAATGACATCGGCAGCAATGAAAGCATCCGGCATCAGTTCCTTTATCTTCCTAACCCGGTTTGCAAACACTTCGCGCAGGTATTTACGTTTCATCAACTGCAAAATTTTATCGCTGCCACTTTGCAGTGGGATATGGAAATGTGGAAGCAGTATGGTTGAAGCCGAGACCAGTTCAATAATCGTATCGCTCAGTAATTCAGGTTCAATGGACGAAATCCGGATCCTTTCGATGCCTTCGAGAATGGAAAGTCCGTTGAGCAAATCTAGGAATGTTTCGTTGGTATGCCTCCCGAAATCGCCAATATTTACCCCTGTCAAGATAATTTCTTTTATTTCAGTGGAGGCAATTTCGCGTGCAACTTTTAGGGTGTTTTCCACGTTTGCGCTGCGGCTGCGCCCCCGCATGTAAGGAATGCTACAAAATGTACAAAAATAATCGCAGCCATCCTGGACTTTGAAAAAAGAACGGGTGCGGTCGCCAATGGAGTACGAAGGGATAAATTCCTTGGTTTTATTAATTTCCGAAACAAGGCTAATGCTATGTCCTTCAACAGTATCAGTATTTATAAGACTAGCATTTGATACAATTTCGCCAAGTTTAAATTTATCCTGATTGCCCAAAACCCAGCTCACGCCTTCCATTGTACTGAACATTTCAGGGTTTGCCTGCACCGCACAGCCAATAACTGCCACTTGTGCATGCGGGTTGCGGCGATGTGCTTGTTTGATAGCGGTTTTACACTTTTTTTCTGCTATGGCAGTAACCGAACAGGTATGAACCACGTAAAAATCAGCCTGTTCAGCAAAATCAACAATGTCGAAATCCACAATCCCGAATTGCCTCGAAATAGTGCTTGTTTCGGAAAAGTTAAGTTTACAACCTAAAGTATGGAATGCTATGCGCTTTTTTGGGGTCATGTGAAATTGCGAATTGGGGATTTCGGATTGCGGATTGCGGATTGCGGAATATGTGCAAAGAGTTTCTAAACTGGAAAATGGAATTTGAACGATAATCAAATCACATTTACTTCCATCTCCAACTTTACGCCAAAACGTTCATAAACAGAGTTTTGAACCCGATGGGCTAGTGTAAGTATTTGGCTACCTGTTGCATTTCCATGGTTTACAAGAACCAAGGCCTGGTTTTGATGCACTCCGGCATCGCCTTCGCGGAATCCTTTCCATCCGCATTGATCAATTAACCAACCGGCTGCCAGTTTTTCATTGCCATCGGGTAATGGATATGAAACTAATTTTGGGAACGAATCCCGTAGTTTTTCGGCAACTTTTGCATCAACCGTTGGGTTTTTAAAAAAACTACCTGCATTGCCAAGTATTTCGGGATCAGGCAATTTGCTCCGCCTGATAGAGCAAACGGCTTCGCTAACATCCTTAATGCTTGGGTTTTCAATTCCTTTTGCTTCCAATTCCTGTTTAATTGCACCATATTCAACATGTACAACAGGGTTTAGGTTCAACTGAAATGTTACCGACCAAATGGCAAACTTTCCTTTTAGTTCGCTTTTGAATATACTTTCACGGTATCCAAAATTGCAATCCGAATGATAAAATATTTTCAATTCACCGGTTTTTAGGTCAACAGCTTCGAGCGAATAAAAACTATCTTTTACTTCAACACCGTAAGCACCAATGTTTTGGATAGGGCAACTTCCAACATTTCCGGGAATCAGGGAAAGATTTTCAATCCCACCAAATCCTTTTTCAACACAATACGTTACAAATTCGTGCCAATTTTCGCCTGCCGCCGCTTTCACCCAAACGGTGTTGCCAGCATTTTCAAAAATTTCGATACCTTTATTCCGGATTTGGACAACAATTCCTTTAAAGTTATTTGTGAATAAAAGATTACTTCCGCCACCAAGCAACAAAACCGGGTTTTTATCAACAAAACCTGACTCAATTAACTCGGTAAGTTGTTCATAATTATTTACTTCAATGAAATACCGCGCCGTGGCATCAATGTGGAAAGTGTTGAGTCCACGCAGGGGGATATTTTCTTTTATAATTAGATTTTGCTGCATTTTCGGGGTAATTATTTAGGAAAAAGGATACACACTTTTATAAATAAAAAGAAGGTTATCCGATTTTTAATATTGGACAAAATTAAACCAACCAACCCAATATTATGTATGTTTGACGAAAATTCGTCCGAAAACTTTACTTTCGCAGTGCATTAGGAACTATGAAGAAGAAGAAAAAGGTAATAATTTCGGTGATAAACGATTTGGTTACCGACCAACGTGTGGACAAAACGGCTTGCGTGCTTATGGATTTAGGATTTGAAGTGCTGATGGTTGGCAGGCATAAAACCGATAGCCCTCGAATGCCGGAGCGAAAGTACGAGACTTTTCGCATGAGATTACTATGGGAAAAAGGCCCTGTTTTTTATGCCGAATACAATATCCGACTTTTTTTTCTTTTGCTTTCCCGTCCAGCCAATTTGCTTGTGAGCAATGACTTGGATACCCTTTTGCCAAATTTCTTGGTACACAAATTGAAACGAATCCCCATTGTTTTCGATAGCCACGAATATTTCACTCAAACCCCTGAGTTGGTTGACAGGCCAAAAGTGCAAAGGGTTTGGAAATGGATAGAGAAAACCATTGTACCAAGGTTAAAGTATTGTATCACTGTAAATTCGAGCATTGCAAACCTCTTTAAGGACGAATACCACAAGCATTTTAAAGTTGTAAGGAACATTCCCCGTAAATATAAGGATTTAAAAATTCCAGATCGGGCAAGCCTTGGTTTGCCTTTGGATAAAAAAATTGTGCTCCTTCAAGGTTCGGGTATCAATGTGCAGCGTGGTGCCGAAGAAGCAGTAGAAGCTATGCAATATATTGATAATGTGTTGCTTTTGATTGTTGGTGGTGGTGATGTTCTTACTGTATTGAAAAAAATGGTCGTTGGACTTTCGCTTCAAAGCAAAGTAATATTCGTTCCAAGGCAAACCCCCGAAAGACTTGCCGGATATACCGCCAATGCCGATATCGGGCTAACTATTGATAAGGACACAAATATCAATTACAGGTTCAGTTTGCCAAATAAGCTATTCGATTATATTTATGCCGGAGTGCCTGTTTTGGCCACTCCATTGGTTGAATTAAAGAAAATAATTGATCAATACCAAATTGGCACATTCATCGAAAACCATGATCCACTGCATATTGCAGCTACTATTGAAGCAATGTTGAGTGATGAAAAAAGAATGGCATTTTATAAAGAAAATACAATAAAGGCTGCCGCCAAACTGAATTGGGAAAACGAGAAGCAAACATTAATCGAAATTTTTACGCCTTATGCCTGAAAACCATCTCCATATTGTAGCTTTCAACATTCCTTATCCGGCAAATTACGGTGGTGTGATTGATGTTTTTTATAAACTAAAAGCATTGCACCAATTAGGCATTAAAATCCATCTTCATTGTTTTCAGTACGATAGGCCAAAAGCTTCCGAACTCAATGAATATTGCGAAACTGTTGATTATTACCCCCGCGAAACCGGGTTAGCTTCGCAGTTTTCAATCAAGCCTTATATTGTTGAAAGCCGGAAATCGGAAGCACTTCTCTCGAAGCTTTTATCCGATGATTACCCAATCCTTTTCGAAGGGCTTCATAGTTGCTACTACCTCAACCACAAATCGTTGCATGGTCGGACTTTGATTTATCGCGAAAGCAACATCGAACACCATTATTATTTTAACCTGTTTAAATCGGAGATAAACATTGGCAAAAAAGCCTTTTTCCTAATCGAAAGCCTTAAATTGAAACTTTATCAGGAACAGCTAAAATATGTCGCAAAAATGCTGGTTGTTTCCCAAACCGACCGCGATTACCTTCGACAGCAATTCCCTTTTAAAATAGTGGTTTATCTGCCAAGTTTTCATGGCAATACTGAGGTGAAAAGCTTGTCGGGCAAAGGTTCTTATGTGTTATACCACGGCAATTTATCAGTTGGCGAAAATGCGTTGGCTGCCGAATATCTGGTAAAGGAAGTGTTTAATGATATAAATGTGCCTTTAAAAATCGCTGGACTTAACCCTTCAGAAACCTTGAAAAGACTGGTTGCTAACTTTAATCATATCGAACTTATCCCCAATCCGCCACAGGCTGAAATGGAAGCGTTAATCGCGAACGCACAAATCAATGTTTTGGTGACTTTTCAGGCAACTGGTTTGAAACTTAAGCTGTTGAACACACTTTATAATGGCCGTTGGATGCTGGTAAACAAAGAAATGTTAGCTGGCACCGGACTTGAAAACCTTTGCGAAATTGCAAATAGCGCAGCAGATATGAAAGTGAAAATCAAATCCCTTTTTGATAAGGAATTTGATCAAAACCAATTAATTGCAAGGTCGGAGTTGCTTCAAAAACGGTTTTCGGACCAAATTAATGCAAAGAATTTAGTAGCCCAAGTTTTTGATAGTTAATCCACTAAACCCAAAACCCTGAATTTAGGATTTTCACCAATTAACAATTCCAAGAGAAAAATCCTTGATGGCCCGATTATTGGCTTTCCAGAGGCCATTTATATAGTCAATTTACCTCCTTTAATCTTGCAACCCTTTGTACCAATGATAGTTGGTGTTCTTCTTCCGTGCTGTTGGGATCCTTCATTTCCCTGAACAATTTGCAAGGCAGTTCGTCGCAATTGCCACAGCTTTCAAATCCTTTTTGATTTACTGAGCAATCAAACAGTGGGCAGGTTTGGTTTGGCATCATTTCTCTTGCCCAAAAGGTTTGCCCTTTTACCATTTTGCAGCCATCACATTCCTTGCCATAAAATTCACATTCGTCGCAAATTAATCCACACGCTGAAAGTACCATGATGAATTGTATTTATTGTTTTGACTTCAAAATTACTTCAATATTGGCTATGGTTATTACCTGCGTTGGGAAAATATTTTTTTCGAGCAAGTTACAAACCATACATTTCGGCTTCGAGCAAAATATTTTGGCACCTAATAAACCCTTTTTTCAAATTACCCAAATGGAATTGTTAAACTTGTACTTATACTATTAATTCAGGAAAAGCTGGAAAATGAAGCGTTGGATAACAGTTGGCTTTTGCCAAAACCATTTTGCCAAAACTTTTGGCGAACATAAATAAACTATTTTTGTGGGTTATACCGCCGGTAGCCTTATGCAAACAAGAACATCCATCTATCACAAGCTTATCCTTTACATCTTCCTATTGGGTGTATTTGTGATAGTTAGCGTAAGCCTATATTCGTTCATCACATCGCGCAATGCAATCCTGCAGCGCACTTTCCATCAGCTTACTTCACTGAGGGTAGCTAAAAAAGAGCAATTGGAACAGTTTTTTAACGACCGTGTAAAAGAGATTGGATTATTCTCAAATCAACAAAAAACAGGCTTTCTCAATTTTAAAACAAAGCAGCTTGAGGGTTTAATCACGATAAACCTATCAAATGCTGCACTCGACGATAGGTTTGAACAATATTTCAAAGATGGCGGCTATTATTCAAAAATATATTTTATAAACAACAGAAAGTATGAATGTTACAACCTTGATTCGATTGCAGGTAACCCGCGTTTGCTCACTAACCAGGAAATTGCAATTTTCGATCCTTTATTTTCAAGGATCAACCATGAAAAACGAGTTGTAATCCACGACTATTCCCTCAATAAAGTCGATAGTACAGCCCGATTATATATTGGGTCGCCTATTTTCGATTCAAGAAGATATATTGCTGGTACAGTGCTTTTCGAAATCAGGCCATCGGCAATCAACAACATTATGAGAAGCAACGATGTTGTTAACAGTTTGGGCAAAAGTGGAGAAGTATATCTTGTTGGCCCCGACTCGCTTGCACGGAGCGAATCCCGGTTTATTGAAAATTCAATCCTGAATTTACTGGTTAAGACAGAAACGTACCAAAAAGCCCGCAATTCAGCCGAAGGCACGAATTTAGGGAAAGACTATAGGGGCGTTCAAACCCTTGCATCATACAGCCAACTTCTCATTCCGGGCCTCAAATGGGCAATTATTGCTGAAATGGATAAGAAAGAGGCAATGAGGCCTGTTATCAAACTTGCTTATGAAATTGTTTTTCTGAGTATTTTTATCACACTAATATTGTTCGTGGTTTCATACATCATTTCACATGCAATAGCCGGGCCGATTATTGAGCTTAAAAATGCCACCATCAAAGTAAGGAATGGCGATTTGGATTCGGTGCTTCATATTAAATCGAATGATGAACTTGGCGAATTGACCGAAAATTTTAACCTGATGACCAATCAGTTGAAGGCCCAAAAGCTTGAGTTGACTATGAGGGAAATGCGGTTGTTTTCGTCGTTTATTGATGGTCAGGAAGATGAAAGGCAGCGTCTATCGCGCGAATTGCACGATGGGCTAGGACAAATGATAATTGCCACAAAGTTAAAAATAGAGAGTTTGGCAAATTCGGGTACCGGCATAAACAATGAAAATATTTTGCGCTTGCGGTTAATGTTCGATAGCCTGGTTGACGAAGTGCGCGTTATTTCCAATAACCTGATGCCTGCAGTGTTAAAGGAATTTGGCCTTACCATAGCTTTGGATCAAATTTGCACAGAAATAAAAAAACATAGTGGTATTAATGTTATTTTTGATTCGCAGGTTTCGGATCAAAATTTGGATAACCGTATCGTAACCTACGTTTTCCGCGTAGCCCAGGAAGCCTTGAACAATGCAGTTAAACACTCAGGCGCATCCGAAATTATCATGACACTGATTGGGAACAACACTTCTCTCAGTTTGTTGGTTCAGGATGATGGTGTGGGGATAAACCTCGATAAGCAAAATAATCAAACAGGTCACGGACTCAGCAATATGTACGAACGTGTAAAACTGCTTAATGGTTTGATAGATATTTCGAAAGGGGTAAATAATGGAACAATTGTTTCGGTGAAAATCCCTTTGGTTTAACTTTAATTTCAAGATGTAAAATGAAATGAATGTTTTTCCGGCATAAAAATTTCACAAATCCAAATTTCACAATCCCAACCACGAATTCCACTAACAATACCTATGCCTCCGATAAAAATTATACTCACCGAAGATCACCAGATACTCCGCGATGGTATTAAAGCGCTGATAGCTTCTGCAAATATTACAATTTCCGGTGAAGCTTCAACCGGGCAAGAACTCTGGAAATTACTTGACAAAGATCTGCCGGACATTATCCTGATGGATATATCGTTGCCCGACACTTCCGGCATCGAACTTACCCGGCTTGTAACTGAAAAATATCCTGAGATAAAGGTCCTGATACTATCAATGTACACCGACGAAAGTTTTATAAACCAGGCAATTAAAGCAGGGGCAAAGGGCTATTTGCATAAAAATACAACGCGTGAAGAAATGTTGGTTGCCATTGATACCGTACTTTCGGGAAATGATTTTTACAGCGATAATATTTCAAAGATTATTCTCAAAAATTATATCGAAAAAGCAAAGCTTAATATAAACGAAATAGATAACCCAAATGAAATATTATCGAAGCGCGAAATTGAAATTTTAAAAATGTTTGCCGAAGGGTTTATCAATAAGGAAATAGCGGATCGGCTTTTTATAAGTATCCGCACCGTGGAATCGCACAAAAACCATATTATGCAAAAGCTTAACCTGAAAACCCAGGTTGAACTGGTAAAATATGCTATCCGCCATAACCTGATAAATATTTAAAAACTGTAACTATTTGTTTTACTGACCAATCAGGATTTCTTGACTACCTGACAAAATTATTCTTTGTAACTTAACCTGGACTAGCAAGAAAAGATTAAGTCAAAAGTCAAAGTGCAAAGGTCAAAAGTCAAAGTTAAAACCATTGATGTAAGCATTTAAAATAATATGTCGGAATTGATAGTGTCGGAATTGTGTTGAAAAAATGATATACAAATTTTGTTAATGAAGCACCTTTGACCTTTGCCTTTTTACCTTTGCTTTTTGACCTAAAATTAAAGCGGCATTTCAAGATTTGATGCCAAAAAAATATCTACTTAGCGAAGCGATCTCATTCGCTCCTTTAAAATAAGCAAGTAGCGAATATTTTGAACGATTAGCAACAAAATCTAAGTGTATCGCTTAGTGGCTTTAATAGTATTACCTAATATTTTCCGTAAAAAAAATCAGTACTCTGCTTGATTGACAGGTTATTTTTGAATATATATTTTTGGCGTTATAAAAATCTTATAAATCGAAACGCATGAAACAAAGTGTATCCAAACTTTTTTGGGCCTTAATCTTCCTGTTGGCAACTGTTCCAGCCCAATCGCAGGAAAAAAACGCAGTATCGGCAAAAGTATCGGCCGAATTGGTGAGCAGTTATATCTGGCGCGGTTCACCTTCCTTTTCTACCATCAACGGGCAACCCGTTCTTGCCCCCAATATCCAGCCTACGCTTGGTGTTTTGTTTGGCGGTCTCGAAATTGGCGCATGGGGTTCTACTGATTTTACCGGAAGCTATCAGGAAATGGATTTGTACGCCTCCTATACCATCAAAGGCTTAACAGCCACTGTGAGCGATTATTTCTGGAGCAGCGATTGGGCTACCAAACCTTATTTTTTATACAAAAACGAAACAACCGGCCATATTGTGGAAGGAATGCTTTCGTACCAGCCCGAAAAGGTGCCAATCCGCCTTACTGTTGCCACAATGTTATACGGTGCCGATAAATCTGCCGACGATCAAAGCAAGAACAATTATTCAACCTATTTTGAACTTGGATATACTTTCAATATTCAGGATTACGATTTTAATGCCGTGGTAGGCATGACGCCTGCCGATGGTTTTTACGGCGATGGTTATGGAAATATAACCGGGTTCGGAATTGTTAATATCGGGCTTACCGGTTCCAAAAAAATAAAAATATCCGAGAAACTCGAAACCACAATCCGTTCATCGCTCGTATTCAACCCTCAGCAGGAAAAAGCCTACCTGGTTTTTGGTATCTCGTTGTAGCTTTAGTTTTCCGAAAAACAATTCAACTCTTTCAATAAATAACCAATACTAATCAAAAAAAATTATGATGGACACTGGTTCAACCGGGTTTATGCTGCTGGCAACAAGCCTGGTCATGCTAATGACACCCGCTTTGGCATTTTTCTATGGCGGACTTGCCACAAAACGAAACATCTTAGGGATAATGATCCAAAGTTTTGTTTCGTTGGGATGGACTACCGTATTATGGGTAACATTCGGCTATTCACTCTGCTTCAGCGGTGGCGAAGGCGGACTGATGGGCAATTTCGACAAGGCTTTCCTGATGGGCGTTGGAATGGATTCCATGTACGCAGGTAACAACAAAATACCCGAAATCGTATTTATTGCCTACCAAATGATGTTTGCCATTATTACACCTGCCCTTATAACCGGTGCATTCGTTAATAGGGTTTCGTTCAAGGCTTACATGATTTTTCTTACCGTTTGGCAAATACTGGTTTACTATCCGTTTGTACACATGGTTTGGGGTGGAGGCTTATTAGCCGAATGGGGCGTTCTCGATTTTGCAGGCGGTATTGTGGTACATGCAACAGCAGGTTTTGCGGCTTTGGCTTCGGTGTTTTATGTTGGAAAAAGGGTGAACAAACATTCTGTCCCCAACAGTATTCCATTGGTTGCCATCGGTAGCGGTTTGCTTTGGTTTGGTTGGTACGGTTTTAATGCTGGTAGCGAACTACAGGTTGATGGCGTTACTTCACTTGCATTTTTAAATACGGATATTGCAGCTTCGTTCGCCACAATGGCTTGGGTTGTGATTGAATGGTACCGCGAAGGGAAACCAAAATTTGTAGGGCTGCTCACGGGTTCCATTGCTGGGCTTGCAACCATTACTCCTTGCGCCGGATTTGTTCCTTTATGGACTTCACCAATAATCGGAGTAGTTGCTGGGGTTGCTTGTTATCTGGCTGTACAACTAAAAAATAGAATGAAATGGGATGATGCCCTTGATGTATGGGGCGTACACGGTGTTGGCGGTTTTATTGGCACCATTTTACTGGGTGTTTTTGCCTACGCTGGAACCAATGCAGTAACCGGACAAGCCTACAGCGGACTTATTTTCGGCGATACCTCCTTCTTTATCAAACAACTTGTTACCGTGATTGGTGCTTCGGCTTATGCATTTATTTTTACTTACATAATGCTCATTATCATCAACTTCTTCACCAAAGTAAGGGTAAGTGAAGAGGACGAAATGCTTGGTCTCGACACAGCTTTGCATGGTGAGCAAGCTTACGACGAAGGGGCATTATAGCAAACACTAAAAACCTTTCACGCAAAAGGCTACCAGTTTCTGGTGGCCTTTTGTGCTTTGTAATAACAATATAAAAGACATTCCAAATTCCCACAAAACCATATCCACTTCGTTCAAAAAAGTGCGTGAAAAATAACAAATTGTATTCTAAACCTGAAAAACAAAAAAATAAAATGCCATTTTGTGTTTTTTCTAAAAATATATATTTACATTTGCACATATTAACCATGACAAAAGACAACAACATAACTGCAACCACCTTCACCACTACCACATTGCGGTAGTAAGGGGTTGCTTTGTTAATAAAATAGTCGAGCCATCCCTTACAAGCGGATGGCTTTTTAATTTAATAAACATGAACAGTGCCGACATGAAAACCACCACCACTACCACCCAACCTCCAAGGGGTTGAGATAGCTTGCTTATTTTTAAAATAGCGCCTTCTCAATAACCGGGGAGGCGTTTTTTTGTGGTTTGTCATGAAGTTATGCTTGGAAAGTTTAGGGTGACATAAGTTGTAAAAACAAGAAATTTAAACCAATTACTAAAGACACCAGTTATGAGGATATTAAAATTTGGGGGTTCATCCATTGCTGATCCCGATCGGATAAAAAACGTTATCGAAATCGTTGCAGATTATTGCAGGCGTTACAACGAAATCACTTTAGTAGTCTCGGCCCAGGGCGGTGTAACCGATAATTTGGTAAGGCTTTGCGAAATGATTCCGATTGAAAAGTCGGGGTATGAAACCATAATTACCGAAATTGAGCAACGTCACCTGAAAACCATCAAAGCTTTGTTGCCAATGGTTCAGCAACCCAGTGTTATGGCCGAGGTTATGTCAATTTGCAACGAGCTTTCGGGAATAGCAAAAGGCGCATCTTTGGTTGGCGAATTGACTTTGCGAACGCGCGATCTGATTTTAAGTTTTGGTGAACGCTTATCAGCATTTGTGATAGCCAATGCTTTAAAATCTATTTTGGCCGATGTTAACTATACTGATGCCCGCCAACTAATAAAAACAGATGCAAATTTCGGCTATGCTAAAGTCGATTTTGAGCTTAGCAACCGCTTGATAGAAAAATACTTTGCCGAAAATGTTGGTTTAAATGTGGTTACCGGATTTATTGCCAGTACTTTGCAAGGACAAACCACAACGCTTGGACGTAGCGGTTCCGACTATACAGCTTCAATTTTAGGAGCAGCTTTGAATGCTGAGGCAATTGAAATATGGACGGATGTTGATGGGGTTATGACTGCCGATCCTCGATTTGTAAAAGAAGCACAGAGTATTGAGCAACTTTCCTATAATGAAGCTATGGAATTGACACATTTTGGTGCTAAAGTCATTTTTCCGGCCACCATGCAGCCTGCTATGTCCAAGGAAATACCCATCCTCGTTAAAAACACTTTCAACCCAACCCATAAAGGCACATTCATTTGCAAGGATTCCGGAAAAGGAAATGGGTTTATAAAAGGGATTTCGTCATTAAAAAATATTTGCCTTATTAATCTCGAAGGCAGCGGAATGGTTGGAGTTGCCGGGGTTTCGGCCAGGATGTTCAAGGTATTGGCGCAACATTCAATAAGCGTAATATTGATAAGTCAGGCATCATCCGAACATTCGATCTGTATAGGTATTCTTCGCGAGGAAGCGGAACAAGCCTGCAATTTGTTGCGGAAAGCTTTTGCCGATGAACTACATACTGGTTTAATATCGGATATAAATTTCGAGGATGGATTAGCGGTTGTAGCGGTTGTAGGCGAAAACATGCGCAAAATGCCTGGTGTTTCTGCCCGTGTTTTTGGACCGCTTGGCCGCAATGGCATAAACGTAAAGGCTATTTGCCAAGGTAGTTCCGAACTAAATATTTCTATTGTGATCGAACAATCCAATCTGCAAAAAGCACTTCGTGTGCTTCATCAATCCTTGTTCAATTACGAATTGTTGCAATTACACCTTTTTATAATTGGCACAGGCGCAATAGGAAGTAAATTGCTGCAAATGATTTCGGAGCAAAAACAAAGCCTTATCGAACAAAAAATACTGCTAAAAGTTTGTGGTATTTGCAATAGCCGAAAAATGATAATTGGTGAAGAAGTTCTCGAAATTGAAAATTACATGGAACTGATGCAAACCAGTACTGTAAAATCTAGCCTTCAGCAACTAACCATGTCAATTGTTGATCTAAATCTCGAAAATAGCATTTTTATTGATGTAACTGCATCAAGTGAACCTGTTAGATTTTATAATACATTGTTATCGAATAATATAGCTGTCGTAACTGCCAATAAACGGGCCAACACCCAAAATATGGCCGAATATACCCTTCTGCACCAATCTGCAACCAAAAGAAATACCCCTTTTCATTACGAAACCAATGTTGGTGCAGGATTGCCTGTTATAAATGTTTTGCAGAGTCTTATCAATAGTGGCGACCATGTAAGTAAAATTGAGGCTGTTTTATCAGGAACAATGAATTACCTTTTATCAGAATATGATGGAAGCAAACCTTTTAGCGAATTGGTGAAATATGCCAAGGAAAACAATTATACCGAGCCAGATCCCCGCGACGACCTCAGTGGAATGGATGTGGCCCGAAAATGCCTCATCCTTGCCAGGGAGTGTGGCTGGGCAATTGAAGAATCGGATATCCAGGTCGAACCTCTTATGTCGCATGAATGTGCGAACGCAAAAGATATCCCTGCGTTTTTTGAGGAATTGATAAAGTATAACGATCCATTTCAAAAACGTTTTGAAGCAGCTCGCTCAATGGGCAAAAGGTTACGCTATGTTGCCAAAATAGAAAATGGCAAAGCTAATGTGTCGGTGGTTGAAGTTGACGAGACTCATGCTTTTTATACTTTGCGCGGGACCGAAAACTGTATCAGCCTCACAACCAAGTATTACCAGCAGTATCCTATGGTTATAAAAGGGCCAGGAGCAGGGGTAAATGTAACTTCCGCCGGGGTCTTGGCCGATATTGTACGTATTGCCGAGGGTTTGAAGCATTAGGGGGGGATGGAGATTAGTTAATGGTTAATGGAAAGTGTTTAATAGAGAATAGTTAATGGAAAATGGTTGAGGAAAATCAAACCCTTCGAGCGGTTTTTTCAACCCTCGAAGCGGTTGCTTTGTTAGAGAATAGTTAATGGAGAATAGTTAATGGGAAATAAAACTCTTCAAAAGGTTTTTTCAACGCTCGAAGCAGTTACTTTTCTATAAGATTTTTAATAGAAGAAAAAAGTATGGATCGACAGTAAAGATTTGGGTATTGATTTATCTGTTTGCCGGAATTTGCAGGGTTTAGGCACCCCTCTCATTTTTTCAAGGAGAGGGGACGGGGGTGAGGTTTTTGAGAAGGAATATACACAAATTTGTATGTGTTGGCACCCCTCTCATTTTTTCAAGGAGAGGCCCTATGTTTGCAAAATTTAGCACAAGTCTGGAAATTTATTAGTTTTGGATAGCATTCTAAAAACCATAAAAAACCAGACTTATGCAGACACAAAGTAACAAAATTGATTTCAATGGGCAGAATATTTATGTTGGGTTCGATGTCCATTTAAAAGATTGGAAGGTAACCATAATGACAGAAAGACTTAGCCACAAGACCTTTACGCAGCCTCCCAAACCGGAAGTTTTACATCATTATTTGATAAAAAACTTTCCAGGCGGGACCTATCACTCTGCCTATGAAGCAGGATTTAGTGGATATTGGATCCACAATAAACTGCTTGCTTTGGGTATCAATTCAATTGTTGTTAATCCGGCGGATATACCAACAACAGGAAAAGAAACCATAATGAAAGATGATACCAGGGACAGTATTAAGATTGCCAGATCCTTGCGCAACGGCGATTTAACCTCGATCCATGTTCCATCTTTGCCAACACTTGAAGACAGGGGACTCGTTCGCACAAGGGCTACGCTGGTAAAAGATTTGACAAGGTATAAGAACCGGATAAAGTCGTTCCTTTATTTTCATGGCATAGAATTTCCCGAAACATTCATCAAACCCCAAACACACTGGTCAAACAGGTTTAATAAATGGCTGGACGAAGTTGCCATGAGCGAACCAAGTGGGAGGGCCTCGCTAAACGTATTGTTGGCACAAAGCAGCCATTTGCGCTCATCTGTCCTTCAGACAACAAAACAAATACAACAACTGGCAAAAACAGGCCGTTACAAAACGCGGCATGATTTATTGCGCAGCATACCTGGTATAGGCCTTTTGACGGCCATGACCATTTTGATAGAAATCGAAACAATAGATAGGTTTGACACGTTTGATCAACTTTGCGGCTTTATAGGGCTTGTGCCCTCAACCCATTCCAGCGGAGACCATGAAGTGATCGGGAATATCACCCCTCGTGGACACAATGTGCTTCGAAGTGCCATTATTGAAAGTGCCTGGATAGCATCACGACTTGACCCTGCATTAAACAAAAGCTACCACGATTATTGTAAAAGGATGGAACCAAACAAAGCAATTATAAGGATTGCAAGAAAATTAACCAGTCGGATCAGATTTGTATTAAAAAACAATCAACCCTATGTCTGTTCAATTGTCAAATAAAACAAAACTCTATAAAAACACCTTCAAAAGTGAGACTACTCCCGGCCCCTTGCAGTTCTGAACCAAGGAATCTGCTACTAGGAGAGATCGTAGCTCACATTTTATAAAAAATAAACGAGGCATTGCAGCCCGCTTTTAGTAACGGTTCTGCTGATAGAAGGTTGTTTTTATAGATTTTTCAGTTCATTGAGCGTATGACAAATCTTGACATTGAGATTTTTTGAGCGATAAAGACGATGAATACATCAAACCACTAAAATGAAAAGACCTTTCTTTTTGAAAGGCCTTCTCTGGTGTTTTCACCGTCATAAATCTTATTGCTGGTGAGTTGCTCTCCAGCAGAGCTCACTTCCTCTTCAGATTTACCATACAAAGATAAAAAAAATAAATCTCCAGACCCTTGTTTTACAACATAGAAGGGGACGGGGATGAGGTTTTTGAGGAGGAATATACACCAATTTTCTATGTTTAGGCACCCCTCTCGTTTTTTCAAGGAGAGGGGGCGGGGGTGAGGTTTTTGAGAAGGAATATACACCAATTTGCTATGTGTAGGCACCCCTCTCATTTTTTCAAGGAGAGGGCACGGGGGTGAGGTTTTTGTGGAGAAATAGACTTTGGTTTTTCATTGCTAGGGACAGCAGTTTGATACACTTTTAAAACAATTTTATGAATAAATACGAATCAGTTACAGCTTTCGCACCTGCAAGTGTTGCCAATGTAGGCTGCGGTTTCGATATAATGGGTTTTGCAATCGAAGGTGTTGGCGACAAGGTAACAGTTATACTTAAAGAAGGTGGCAATAAATCCGATGTAATCCTGAAAGGCAAATACGGCCATTTAGTGCCTTTCCAACGGATTAAAAATACTGCTGCTGTTGCGGTGGATGCCTTTTTGAGGGCAACCGGGAATAGCCATGCGAATATAGAAATCATCCTTGAGAAAAATATGCCTCTCGGCAGTGGTATGGGCAGCAGCGCTTCAAGTTCGGCAGCAGCTGTTTTTGCGGTCAACTATATCATGGGAAATCCATTGACTACCAGCGAATTGATTCCATTTGCTATGGAAGGCGAGAGGGTTGCCTGTGGAACAGCCCATGCCGACAATGTGGCACCTGCTTTGTTGGGAGGTTTTGTCTTGATACGTAGTTACAATCCTTTGGATATTATTCAGGTTGAGTCACCTTCCGACTTGTATTCAGCGGTGGTTCACCCGCATATAGAACTCAATACTTCTGATGCCAGGCGTGTATTGAAAAACGAGGTTTCTGTCGAAAATGCAATTATCCAAAGCGCTAATACAGCCGGTTTTATGGTTGCTCTCATCAAAAGTGATTTTGCGTTAATGAAACGTTCAATGTCTGATTTATTGGCCGAACCAAAACGTACCCAGCTAATTCCTGGTTTCGACGAAATCAAGAATGCGGCAATGAGCACCGGGGCTATTGGATGCGGTATTTCGGGATCTGGTCCATCGGTATTCGCTTTATGCCAGGGCGAAAAAAATGCGCTCGCAGTCGCGTCAATCATGCAACATGGTTTCTCAAAAATTGGACTTTTTAACGAAGCCTATGTTTCGCAGTTAAATTCAAAAGGTACAAGTATTATTGATTTTTCCGAGGTATGATGGAGGTTGGTATTTCAACAATCCAGCGAGCTTGAACAGTGTTAATAAGGTATAGACAGAAACGTTAAAAACAAAAAAATGAAATTCTACGACATAAATAATCCTTCGAATAAGGTTACTTTAGAGGAAGCTGTAATTAAAAGTATTTCAGGAACTTCCGGTTTATACATGCCGGAATCCATCCCCCTTATGCCAGAGTCCTTTTATAACTCGCTTGCCGGTTTAGGTTTACAGGAAATTGCTTTACAGGTCTCTGTAGCCATGTTTGGAAATGATATCCCTGAAAATGATTTGCAGCAAATTATTAATGAAGCATTATCCTTTCCTATCCCATTGAAACAGCTTGACGATAATATTTTTGTTTTGGAACTTTTCCATGGCCCAACCCTCGCTTTTAAGGATGTTGGCGCCCGCTTTATGGCAGGCTTTTTTCAGTATTTTCTGCGAAATCAAGACAAGGAGGTGGTAATACTTGTTGCCACTTCGGGCGATACTGGCAGTGCAGTTGCCAACGCTTTTTACAATAAAAAAGGGGTCAGGGTTGTAATCCTGTACCCTTCGGGAAAAGTAAGCGGCTTACAGGAAAAACAGCTTACAACCATGGGTGGGAATATTACAGCACTTGAAGTTGAAGGCGATTTTGATGATTGCCAACGTCTTGTGAAGCTTGCTTTTGCCGATAAAGAGGTTAATAACAGAATAAATTTAACCTCGGCAAATTCAATAAATTTTGCCCGTTTGTTTCCGCAATCATTTTTTTATTTCCATGCTTTGGCGCAATTGGGCAGAACCCTTAATCCTGTTGTGATAAGTGTTCCAAGCGGCAACCTTGGCAATTTAACTTCGGGATTAATTGCAAAAAAAATGGGGCTTCCTGTTAGACATTTTATTGCTGCTACCAACCGAAATAGGGTTGTGCCCAATTATTTATCAAGTGGTGAGTTCAAACCACAGCAAACTTTTCATACAATTTCCAACGCCATGGATGTTGGCAACCCTAGCAATTTCCCTCGGTTGCTCGAAATTTATGACAGGCTATATACCGTAATAACCTCTCAAATTAAAGGTTTTTCTTTCGATGATGAACAAAATAGGCATGCAATGGCCGAACTCCAAAAATTGTATTCCTATCAGGCCGATCCACATGGGGCAATTGGATATCTGGGATTACGGGAATATGGTTTGGCTAAGGATACTCTTGGTATTTTCCTCGAAACAGCTCACCCGGCAAAATTTCCATTCGAAGTTGAAAAAGCAACCCAAATTCAGGTTGCCATTCCTGAAGCTTTGAAAGGTCTGGCAAATTTGCCATCACATTCGATAAAAATATCCAATACCTACAGCAATTTTTCAGCACTGTTGGAAACGCTTTTTTAGCACGTTTTTCTTGTTAAAAGATGCTTTTGGCTTTTCAGTGCACAACTGAAAAATTAATATTGTGTAATTTAGAATCATTCTAAATAAGATTATAAGTTGATGATATATTGAAATATATAGAATATTATTATTATAGGAATAAAAATTCGGTAAAAAAAATAATTGCTCTTTTTAGAGTTTGATTAAAAGAAATACTATCTTCGTGTTAAAATTACACTTAAACCTCAACCAAAATTATGAAAAGAACAATGAAATTAAGCTGGGCACTGTTAATGCTTTTAACAGTAACCTTTGTGAGTTCCTGTAAAGAGGACGATCCTGAACCTGCCGTTATTGCAAGTTTTTCATCTTCGACTGATGCAGCCGACTTTATGAAAGTTGTGTTTGTAAACGAATCCAAGAACTTCAAATCCGTATCCTGGGATTTCGGCGATGCTACAGCAGTTTCCGCTGAAGAAAACCCAACCCACACCTATGCTGCAGTTGGCGAATATACTGTAAAGCTTACAGCCACTTCACCAAGCGGTGTTACCGATGTATTTTCCGCAAAAGTTACAATCGCCGATCCTAATGCTGCCCTAACAATGCTTGTTGGCGAAGGCGCTGCTGGTAAAACCTGGAAGCTGCTCCGCGATGTTACAACGGGTGTTTTCCCTCTCGAAGTTGGCCCGGTTGATCATTCCACCATTTGGTGGGCTGTTGGCAATGGCAACGACGAACTTGCTAAAAGGCCTTGTTTGTTCAACGATGAGTGGACATTCAAACGCGATGGTTCAATGGTTTTTGATGCTAAAGGCGATTACTGGGCCGAAGGTGGAGTATTCACCCCTGACAACAAATGTGCTATGACTGCTGATCCTATGGTAAGCGGTACTGGCGAAAACCTTTCAGCTTGGGGCAACGGCACACATAAATTCCGTTTGGATGTAGCGACTAAAAAAGTTACTGCTATTGGAAAAGGCGCATTCATTGGTTTCCTGAAAGCTTCAACCGATTGCGAAGTAATGAAACTTACCCCAATGGTGCAGGATTCAGTTACTTATGATGTTGTTAGCTTAACCGATGGAACAACTGATACACTTATTGTTCAGGTTAACTACAAATTTAACCCAACCGATGCTGCTGCTGGTGGATATTGGAGGTTTGTACTTGTTCATTACGACAATCCTGCTGATGAGCCTGGCCTACCTGGCAACAAACCGACGGCTGGTTTTTCGTTAGCCATTAACGGGCTTGCTGTTACATGCACCAATACAACTACCGATGCGACTTCTTATAAGTGGGATTTTGGTGATGGTACTACCTCAACCGAAATGAGCCCTGTGCATACTTATGCCAACGGCGGGCCTTTCCTTCTTAAACTTACAGCAACCAATTCAAATGGCGAAAGCTCTGCTTCGCAAACTGTGTTTGTTTCAGCCGATGCGCTTACCGATGCTAAATTGCAAGGTGCAGCCTGGAAAGTCCGCGCTGAAGAAATGTCAATCTTTGTTGGCCCTGCACTTGGCAGCGGTGCATGGTGGGCATTGCCTAAAGCTAATATGGTATCAGGAACCGGTGAAAACGATTGGACTTGTTTGGTTAACGACGAATTTACATTCAGCGCAGGCGGTGTATTCACTTATGCTACCAAAGGTTCGGCACGTAACGACGGTTATTTTGGTGGAACAAACGGATGTATTGACGATGCAGGCATAGCTTCAAGCGGAAACGGTGCAGCTTTCGGTAGTGCAACCCATTCTTACACATTCACCCCAGCCGGTAAAGGTGCTAACGCTCGTGCTATCATCACCCTTACCAATGGCGCAGGTTATGCAGCTTTCTTAGGTTTCTATAAAGGATACTATGGCGGCGAAAACACCGATAAAACAAAAGCTCCAAACGGTGGTTTCTCAACCAATGTTTACGAAGTAATGGGATATGCAAAGGCTGGTGCAAAAGAGTATCTATTTGTATCGGTTGACTTAACTGCAGATCATTCCGGTACTTCAGCATGGTCGGCTGTACTTGAAAGGTAGAACCGAAAAATCAACTTGTAACGTATTTAAAATCAAGAGTGGGCGGGTTTTCGGCTCGCTCTTGATTTTTTTTTACTAAATCCGATTTTCCGCAATCGGTAAAACTTTAATATTATTGATTTACTGTGATATACATTATCAATAGTTTTAAAGACAATTTTCTCACCAAAAACACTAAAAACTTTAGAAAATGAAGAAAACATATACTCTCCTAATTTTACTTATGGTTGCCTTGTCTGTTTTTGCCCAAAACAAGGCAATTACCGGAAAGGTAACTGACACTAAAGGCATTGGAATGCCAGGTGTTACAGTTCAAATTGTTGGCACACAAACCGGCACGCTTACCGATATTAATGGCAATTACCGCCTCGATTTTACAACTGGATCTTTGAGGTTCAGTTTTATTGGTTTCCTTGCCCAGGATATCGTTGTTGGCAACCAATCTGTAATCAATGTAGTTCTCGAAGAACAAGCACAAACCTTGGATCAGGTAGTGGTAATTGGCTACGGCACACAAAAAAAGAAGGATTTGACCACTGCCGTTTCGGTGGTTGGCGAAAAGGAACTCAAAGACAGGCCTCTTGTTTCTGCAGCACAAGCCATCCAAGGAAAAGCTGCCGGTGTTCAGGTGGTTCAAACTTCTGGAAAACCAGGTTCGGCACTTTCGGTGCGTGTACGTGGTGCAACATCGGTTACGCTTAGCAACGAACCGCTTTATGTGGTTGATGGTGTTCCAACCAAGGATATTTCGGGCATAAACCCCAACGACGTATCTTCGATGAGCGTACTTAAAGATGCTTCGTCATCCGCAATTTATGGGGCGCGGGCTGCCAATGGCGTTGTGCTTATTACAACAAAACGGGGTAGCGAAAAAGCTCCGGTTATTAGTTTTAATACGTATTTCGGCTTCTCAAAGCTTCGTAAACCTATCGATGTACTCGATACTAAAGAATACCGTAAGCTTATAAACGAAATGATGCCGGGTAGTCTTGACCCGAGTAGGACAGATTATACAAACTGGAGCGACAAGGTTTTCGGAACAGGGAATAACCAGTCCTACCAATTCTCGGTTACGGGCGGTGACAGTAAAACGAAATATTTTATTTCCGGTGCCTACCTTAGTGAGGCCGGCATAGTTCAGCCTGCACGTTTCGATCGCTACAACGTGCGGGTAAACCTCGACAATGAAGTCAGGTCCTGGTTTAAAATCGGTACTAGCATCAACGTGATGAATGTAAATACAAAGGATACACCTGACAATGCCAGCTCAGGCAGGGGTGGCGTGATTATGAGTACCTTGAATACACCTCCATTCCTCCACACATGGAAAGACGAGACCTCACCAACGTTCGTGCTTACCGACAAAACCTGGTACGACCCCAACCCTTTCCAGCCATCATGGGAAAACCCAATCGCTTATATGGATGGCCCTTTGCAGTTATCTGTTGACCGTCAGTTATTCGGCAACCTCTATGTCCAAGCCAAATTATTCGACGGACTTTTCTTTAAATCAACAGGGGGGATTGAAATGACCAATCACCAATGGGATTATTACCTGAACCCATATCAAACCAATTCCGGTAGAAAAGCAAACGGACAAGGAGCTTCCGATAAATGGAATTCCAGCACCTGGCTGTGGGAGAACACCTTGGATTATTCATATACTTTAGGAAAACATAAAATTACGGCATTGATTGGGAGCAGTGCCCAGAAAAACAGATGGTACGATTCATATATTAGTGGGAATGATTTTCCGGCTGATGCAAATGTTCAGACCCTAAACGCTGCAAATACCATTTCGGCAAGTACCGATTACAGCGACTGGGCTATTGCATCGTTTTTCGGAAGGGCTTCGTGGGATTACAACAGCAAATATTATCTCACTGCAAGCATCCGGCGCGATGGATCATCAAGACTGGCACAACACTGGGGGACTTTCCCTTCGTTTTCGGCAGCTTGGCGCATTTCATCCGAAGAATTCATGAAAGAAATCACATTTATCAATGACCTGAAAATCAGAGGTGGATATGGAAAAAACGGGAACCAGGAAGGTATCCCCCCTTATAGCCAATATGGTTTGAATGATTATTACCGTGTTACCCCAACCTTTCCGCTTTCCGGTCCCGGCTTCAGTCAAACAACAATGGGGAACCCTGACCTAAAGTGGGAAACCACTACCCAAACCAATCTTGGATTCGATTTGACGGTCTTGAATTCGAAGATTACTTTAACTGTAGATGCCTATTATAAAAAGACAACTGACCTGATCCTCCCCGTTAGATGGCCACTAACCACCAATATCCCTTCCTTAATTACAAATGCAGGGGAAGTAGAGAATAAGGGGATTGAATTCAACATCAGTACAGTAAACATCGACAGCAAACTCCGCTGGACCTCAGACTTTAACATGTCGTTCAACAAGAATAAGGTTAGTTGGCTGAAATTCCCGGGAGATGATTATTACGGCAGGATTTACAGCAACAATCAGGAAGTTATCCTTTTCAGGGAAGGCGAACCGCTTGGTACCTTCTTTGGGTATATAGCTGAAGGGGTTGATCCTGCAACGGGTATGATAATGTATAAGGATGTGAACAATAACGGGATTGTTACCAAGGACGGCGTTGCTGACCCAGGCGACCGTACCATTATTGGCTCCGCCCAGCCGAAATTTGTGTATGGGTTTACCAACGACCTGAGTTACGGCGATTTCAATCTGAATTTCTTCTTCCAGGGCAGCCAGGGCAACGATATTTATAATTCAACACGTATTGACCTCGAAGGCATGTTCGACAGTAAAAATCAGTCATCTGCTGTCCTGAGGCGATGGACACCCGAAAATACAATAACCGATATCCCGAAAGTAACAGGTAATACCGAAAACGTGAACAATTCAACCCGCTTTGTCGAAGACGGTTCCTATCTCAGGTTAAAATCCGTTACCCTTTCCTATCAGGTACTCAATAACAATGCTAAGGTGAAAGCCATCCGTAAACTGTCTGTTTACATAACAGGGCAGAACCTGCTTACTTTTACCAAATACACAGGCTTCGATCCGGAGGTGAATTCTTATGGAACCAATGGAGGAACCAGTGGGGTGGTATTAGGCATTGATTACGGTACCTATCCGCAGGCTCAGACAATGATTATTGGGCTAAATGTTGAATTCTAAAAAAAACGCGAACCATGAAAAAGATAACCATGAAAAAGATAACCATACTTTTCTTTTCGGCCTCCTTTTTGCTGCTTTTGGCTTCCTGTTCGAAATTCCTCGACCTGAAACCAGTATCACAAGGTATCGCCATCGAAAACCAGAGTTCCGACTCTATCCTTTACAAATCAGCAGGGGATGCAGAGGCTGCATTGGCGGGTACATATTCTGATTTTAAAAATGAGTATTTCGAACTCGACTATTTTGTGAATGGCGATGCACAGTCGGACGATGCTTATGCAGGAGCCGATAACCCAGCCAATTTCCAAATTGACGGCTATAAAATTGATGCCACCAACTCCAATGTAAGCCGCGATTGGGGTTACCTTTACTCAACCATCGGAAAGGCCAACACTGTAATCAACAATGTAAATGCTGTTACAGACCCAGACCTTACCGCCCAGCGGAAGAAAGAAATAATAGCGGAAGCTTCCTTCATCAGGGCTTATATGTACTTCCAGTTGGTGCAACTTTGGGGTGATGTTCCACTCCAGCTTACTGAGGTAAAAACTATTAGTGCGGCCAATTTCGAAGAGGTTTACCCAATCCTTTTCCCTCCAAGAGCGCCAATGGCCGAAGTTTACAAACAGATTATCCTTGACCTCGAAACTGCTTTGGGCGGGGTAAAAGCTACTGCTGTGGATAAAGGTTATGCCACCACTGGAGCTGTTAATGGCCTTTTGGCATATGTGTATGCCACGCAGGAACCCCATCAGTGGGACAAAGTGCTGAAATATTGTAACGATGTTGTTGCCGGACCTTACACCCTGCTGCCAACCTACGACAAACTTTGGGATGGAAGTTCGGAGAATTCTTCCGAATCAATATTTGAAGTCAATTATGCCGGTACAAGCTCAAGTGGAAACTGGGGCACATCCATGTTTATGGGCATGGATTGGAAAAAGTTCAACATCCCATCCAATGACCTTGTGAAAGCATTTACCGATGAAGGCGATGTGGTTCGCAAGAACTCATCTGTCGTTTTTCTTGATGTTACAGGCAAATGGAGCGATGCACACTGGCCTCAAGCCAGCTATCCGTTTGGCAACAAATGGCGCAATATCACATCGCCCAGCCCTCAGAATTATATTTTCATGAGGTTGGCCGATATTTTGCTCCTGAAGGCCGAAGCATTGAACGAAACCGGGGATGTTACAGGAGCCGCAGCCCTTGTTAACCAGATTCGTACGCGTGTTAACCTACCAAATACCACAGCTTCCAACCAAGCAGCCATGCGGCTTGCTATCGAAAAAGAGCGTCGGCTTGAGTTGGCATTTGAGGGCCATCGCTGGTACGATCTGAAACGGACTGGAAGGGCAATAGAGGTAATAAACAATGCAAAGGATCAGAATGGGCAAAACCTTGGTTACCAATTGAACCAAAACAGGTTGTTGTGGCCCATCCCACAGTCGGAAATGGATAAAAACTCTTACCTTGTCCAAAACCCAGGCTATTAGGTTTTATTAAGCAAATTGGAATCGGCATAGAATCCGGATTGCTTTCGGTTCCAAATTGCCAGATATATTGAAGCAGAAAAATTAAAGACATATAGGACACAAGGCATTTTTACTAATGTTTTGTACTATATGTCTTTTTTCATTTCTACATATTGCAGAAATGTTGAAATATTTTGCAAGATTTTTACTTAAAAATCCGTTGGTCAATATAGTAAGTGTTTATTATGCACTAAGCGAATATTTGTAAGGGCTGGAAAATCAGAAAAAGTATTCTATTTTTTCTGCTCATGAACATTTTTTTAATAACCATACTATCAATAATTTATGAAATTTTAATATTTTTTTTACGAAAAATTATTTATATTAATTTAACATATTTGTTTAGATTCAAAAATTGTTTATATCTTCGTGTAAAATTTACACCAACAATTTTTAAATTGAAATAATTCTCCAACCAAACCATATTTCGATTAATTGTGTAACTTTAAAACCTCAACCAAACCAAACTAACCATTATGAAAAAAAACCTCAACAATTTTCCGCGAAGCAGCACCATGCGAAACAAGGTGCTGATGCTAACTGGGATTTTATGGCTCGGTATTTCATCCTTGCTGTTTGCCCAAAAAACATTTGTTTACACTGGCACCGTTACCGATAACCTCGGTGAAACCGTACCAGGGGTAAGCGTAGCCCTCAAAGGCACATCCGAAGGCACCACAACCGATATTAATGGTGCTTTTACGCTTAAAACTGCCAATGCCACCGAAACGCTGGTTTTCTCTTTTATTGGAAAAGTAAAACAGGAAATACAGGCTTCTGCAGGTGTACCATTGAAGGTAAAAATGGAAGATGAGAAAGTGGACCTCGAAGGCATTGTTGTAATCGGCTACGGTTCGCAGAAAAAAAGCGTTGTTACCGGGGCCATTTCAAGTGTTAAAGCCAAAGATCTTGAAAATGTACAGGTTACCCGTATCGAGCAGGCATTGCAAGGCAGGACATCCGGTGTTACCATTACTTCCAGCTCAGGTCAGCCTGGTGCAAGTTCCACTGTTCGGGTGCGCGGTATTACTTCAATTAACAATAGCGATCCTTTATACGTTATTGATGGGGTTCCTATCACGGGTGGGATTGACTACCTCAATTCGGGTGATATCGAATCCATCGAAGTTTTGAAAGATGCAGCTTCGGCGGCCATTTACGGTACCCGTGCAGCCAGCGGTGTTATTCTGGTTACGACCAAAAAAGGTAAATCGGGCCGTTTTTCAGTCAACTACAACACCTACTTTGGAACGCAGTCTCCGGCCCACAAACTTACATTGTTAAATGCTACCGAATATGCTACATTGCAAAACGAATCTGCTTTTAATCAAAACCCAAATGGAAAAGTCCCTTATCCAAATCCAGAGTCGTATGGCGAAGGAACAGATTGGCAAAGCCTGATTTTCAATAATAGTGCCGGTATCCAGAACCATGAGCTTAGTGTGAGCGGAGGCAACGACAAATCCACTTTTTATACTTCGCTCGGGTATTTTAATCAAGAAGGTGTAGTTACCTCATCTATTTCCAATTACAATAGGATCAACCTTAGGTTCAACTCAGCGCATCAGTTAAACAACTGGTTACGATTTGGCAACAATTTTGGTTACACCCATACCAAAAGCAAGGGCTCGTTGAATACCAACAGCGAGTTTGGTGGGCCATTATCTTCAGCCATAAATTTAGATCCATTATCCCCAGCCGTTATTTACGACCCAGTAGTGGCAAACAGTAAACCCTACAGCAATCATATTGTGGTTAGGGATCCTGATGGCAACCCTTATGGAATTGATACCATTGTTACCCAGGAAATGACAAATCCCTTGGCTTATGAACAAACCAAACAGGGCAATTATGGTTGGTCCGATAACATGGTTGGAAATATTTTTGCTGAAATTGAGCCTATAAAAGGGCTGAAATTCAAATCGGATCTTGGGCTAAAATTGGCTTACTGGGGCGATGTGAACTTTTATCCCGAAGTTTATTTGAATTCATCCACTTCTACAAGCCCAAATACATTTGCAAAAAGCAATAGTAAGGGCTTTACCTGGAATTTTGAAAACACAGTTGCTTACACCAAAAGCATTGAGGTTCACAATTTTACTTTGTTAGCGGGTACAAGTGCTTTTGTTGAAAGTTCGGAAGGCATGGGGTTTTCGGTTCAAGGTTTACCCGTCAATTCTTTCGATTCTGCTTCGATGCAATTTCCTGATTTGCCCGAAACCCGCGATGGCTATGCCTGGGAAGGCACGGATCATAAAGTCAGTTCGCTTTTTGGTAGGGTAACCTACAATTACGACGAAAGATATCTATTTACAGGTATTGTAAGGCGAGATGGTTCATCAAGGTTTGGCCAGAACAATAAATTTGGGGTATTTCCTTCGGCATCTTTGGGCTGGGTTATTTCACGCGAAGGATTCTGGGCCAGAAATGAAATTGTAAACTTCTTAAAGTTGCGAGCTTCTTACGGGGTTGTAGGTAACGATAATATTCCCGATTTTCTATATCTAGCTCAAATTGTTGGCGGAAGGAACTACACATTCGGCGACGATAATTACACCTTGGGCTTCAGCCCTTATGCCCCGGCAAACCCCGACCTGCAATGGGAAGAAACCAGTCAGTCGAACATCGGCTTTGAAGCTACAGTCCTTAAAGATTTAACCATCGTTTTCGACATCTACAACAAAAACACCACAGGTATGTTGCGTCCGATAATTTTACCCGGATATGTAGGTGTGTCCGATTCTCCTTATGGCAATGTAGCTTCTATGACAAACAAAGGGGTTGAACTTGAACTTACTTACCATAAAGTTATTGGCGAACTCGATTTTAAGGTAGGTGGCAATGTATCGTACTTGAAAAACGAAATTACTGACTTAGGAACTCGCGAATACACTACCGAAGCAAGCTTTCAATCAAGTAATTACGAGTTAACACGCAACATGGTTGGTTATCCAATTGGTTCATTCTACGGGTTTGAGATAATAGATATTTTTCAGACAACGGCAGATGTAAATGCCTACAGTTTTGAAGATGCTAATGGTATATCCCAAAAAATACAGCCAAATGCCAAACCTGGAGATTTCCGATATGCTGATTTGAATGGCGATGGCAAAATTGACGGGGAAGACAGGACCGTAATTGGCGATCCAACCCCCACTTGGACTTATGGTATCAATATTAATGCTAGTTATAAAGGGTTCGACCTGATGTTTTTTGGGCAAGGTGTTGGTGGCAACGATGTATTTAATGGCTTGCGCAGGTTGGATATGCCAAATGCAAACTGGACAGATGCAGCCTTAGGGCGCTGGACGGGCGAAGGTACTTCGAATACTTTCCCTCGTTTGGTAAATGGCGATCCAAATAAAAATTTTAGTAACCCATCCAGTTTCTATCTCACAAGCGGAGCTTATTTTAGGATAAAAACAGTGCAAATTGGGTACAACCTCCCGGCTGATTTAATCAAAAAGATAGGTATGCAGCAATTGCGCGTGTATGTTAGTTCCAATAACTTAGCTACAATTACCAAATACCCAGGTTTTGACCCTGAAATTGGCGGTGGAAGTTTCGGTATCGACCGTGGTGTTTATCCACAAGCCCGCACATTTACTGGTGGCTTAAGCGTTACATTTTAATCAATTAAAAAAAGAAAAAGATGAAAACAAACAATATTTTTCTGACCGTAATAGCAGCAACAGGCATACTGCTTGGTTCATGTTCAAAGGACTTCGTTAATGTAGAGCCGAAAGGAACTGCGCTGGAAGTGAATTATTATCGTAATGCAACTGAAGCTTTTAATGGCTTGGTGTCGGCCTACGATCCCTTGGGAACTGAAGTTGGAAGTACTTATTCCAATAAATTGGGACCATTGAACTCTGCTTCCGACGATTGTTATGCTGGTGGGGCAAGTTCCTCTGATGTACCAGCATGGCAGGCATGGAACAATTTTACAGTTGATCCTTCGGTGGGAATCCAAGGTGATTTCTGGAACCGTAATTTTACTGGTGTTTATAGGGCAAACGTTATGTTGTCGAAATTGGATGGCATTTCAATGGATGAGGCATTGAAAGCCAGATTTATAGCCGAATGTAAATTTTTGCGTGCTTATTATTATTTCGACTTGGTGCGCTTGTTCAAAAACGTCCCCTTGTTCACAAGCCTCATTTCCCCTGCTGACATTTTTAACGTAACCCAGGCAAAACCTGAAGAAGTGTGGGCGCAGATTGAAAAGGATTTGAATGAAGCAATCCCAAATCTGCCTATTTCAGTGCCTTCGTCCGAAAATGGCAGGGTAACCCAGATGGCTGCAAATGCATTATTAGGCAAAGTTATCCTCTTCCAGAACAACGAAAGCCGGATGATTGAAGCTGCCGATTTATTTGAGAAGGTAAATACTTCGCCTAACTATGAACTGTTGACCGATTTTGGTCAGATTTTCCGTCCGGATAATAAATTCAACAAAGAGTCTATTTTTGAGATTGTGCATACCTCAAAGGCTATTATGGGTTGGGGCTCATGGCCAAATTTCGAAGGTAATGTTTATACACAAATGGTTGGCCCCCGCGGTTATACTGGTCCGATTTACAAAGCCGGATGGGGCTTTAACCCAATTACGATGGATTTAGTAAACCTATTGAAAAACGACCCAAGGTACCGCTACACAGTTGCCAATATTGATAGCCTTAAAAAAGCAGGTGTATGTGGATACGATGCAACAGGATACCAAAACACAGGTTATTTTATCCAAAAGTTTGCCCCGCTCGAAGAGTTCTACAACCTTTCGCAACAAGGCGATCCTGTATTAAACTATCCAAATGATGTTATCGAAATTCGCCTTGCCGATACATACCTGATGGAAGCCGAAGCTTTGGTCCGTGGTGGTGGAAACGCAGCGAAAGCACAATCGTACCTGGATAAGGTCCGTGCTAGGGTTGGGTTGCCTTCAATTCCAGCAACACTCGACAATATCTATAAAGAGCGCCGTTTGGAACTGGCAACTGAAGGGCATCGCTTCTTCGATTTGGTTCGTACCGGACAAGCAGGTACTGCATTAAAATCCAAAGGTTTTACCGTTGGGAAAAATGAAATATTGCCAATACCACTATCGGAATTGGGAAATACCAAATTGGTACAAAACCCGAATTATTAAAAGAAGTGCCTGAAGTTTGGAGTGCCTAAAGTACTTAGAATGTTTAACTTTAGGCACTCAAGGCACTCTAAGTACTCTAAGTACTCAAATACAAGTGAAACTTAAACTGAGTGAATATTTACAAAAGTTGATGTTGATTGGTAGGATAAGCTGGCCGTTTTGATTTTAAACGGCTGGCTTTCTTTTGTTTTTAAAAGTGAAGCTTTTACGCTTTGCACTCCTGATAAAAAACGACTTCATCAACATATTTATAAAGCTGTAAAATCAATAATGTCCATTTACCTTGTCAATTCCTAACCCATTTTTCCTAATAAAACTAATAAATACAATTACAATGATTAAGAGAATAAAAACTTATTGCTTGTTAACTTTCGCTCTCATAACACTAGGAATTTCGGTTTCGGCACAGGGATTAAAGGCCAGCGGTAAAAAAATTGTGGATGAAAATGGCAATGAGGTTATTCTGCGTGGGATGGGCTTGGGAGGTTGGATGCTACAAGAGCCTTACATGATGGAAATGAGCGGGTTTGCAGTGGCACAATGGGATATCAAAGAAAAAATTTCAGCACTTATTGGGGCAGCTAATACTGAATCTTTTTACAATGCCTGGCACGCCTCACACTGCACCCGCGCCGATATTGATTCGTTGGCAGCATGGGGATTTAACTCTGTGAGGTTGCCAATGCACTACAACCTATATACTTTACCCATCGAACAGGAGCCTGTTTCAGGTCAAAATACCTGGCTCGACAAAGGCTTTGTGATGACAGATAGCTTAATAAGCTGGTGCAAGGCCAACCATATTTATGTGATTTTAGATTTACATGCCGCACCAGGCGGACAAGGAAAAGATAAAGCCATCAGCGATTACAATCCGGCAAAACCATCCATATGGGAAAGTGAAGCCAATAAACAGAAAACCATTGCATTGTGGCGCAAGCTTGCCGAGCGTTATGCAAACGAGCCATGGGTTGGTGGTTACGACCTGATTAACGAACCTAACTGGGCTTTTACTGCTGGAGGCAATCAGAATGGATGCTCCGAAAATTCAAATGCACCGCTCAAACAACTTTATAAAGATATTACAACAGCTATCCGACAGGTTGACAACAAGCATATTATTATTATTGAGGGAAATTGCTGGGGAAACAACTACAACGGTATTTTCCCTACCTGGGACAACAACACGGTTGTGAGCTTTCACAAATACTGGTCGTACAACGATCAAGGCTCAATTGCTGGCATTGTTGGCATCAGAAATCAATACAATGTGCCCATCTGGCTTGGCGAATCAGGAGAAAACTCAAATGTATGGTTTACCGATGCTATACAGTTGGTTGAGAAAAATGGCATTGGATGGGCTTGGTGGCCGTTGAAAAAAATTGGATCGGTAGTGAACCCAATGACTATTGTGAAAACCGACAATTACCAAACTTTATTGGATTATTGGAACAATGGTGGCACACCTCCTGCGGCAGGATTTGCGTATTACACCTTGCTTCAGATGGCTCAAAATTCGCAAATACAAAACTGCATTTATCGCAAGGATGTTATTGATGCAATGTTCAGGCAAATAAGTGATTCGACCACAAAACCTTATGCAAATCTTTCAATCCCCGGGGTTATACCCGCCACCGATTTTGACCTTGGTAGGAATGGCAAAGCATATTACGATACCGATGTAGCAAACTACAATGTTACAACCGGAACTTACACTGCCTGGAACAGCGGGTGGAGCTACCGCAACGATGGCGTGGATATTGAGTCCAATTCGGATGGGGTTTTAGGCACCAATGGCTACAACGTTGGTTGGACCGCCGATAAGGAATGGCTGCAATATACCGTAAATGTTGATTCGAGTGCGGCTTATTTGCTTAATTTCAGGTATGGAATATTAGGAACCGGCTCGAAAATCAGGATCGAATTAAATGGGGCTGATATTACCGGCTCCCTGAGTTTGCCGACCACAGGCGGGTATAAAACCTGGGTCAACTTTCCGATAAATGATGTTGTTTTGTACAAAGGCCAACAAAAAATAAAAGTTTATTATGAAAAAGGAGGGGCAAATTTTAGTTTCCTGAAATTTGATTTGAGCAAAAAAACGGAAGATGTTCTTACAAGAGCTGTTTCAGCCGAAACATACCAACAAACGGAACTCATCTATTTGAGCTGTAACAAAATGCTTGTTGATTCCACTATTAAAGCCAGTGACTTTACCTGCACGGTGAACGGAACTGCTGTAGGAATAACGTACATTAAATCAAATCCTGATAATCCTTTGCAGATAATTATTGGCATCGACCTTGCTATTTATGATATTGATGATATCAAACTTAGCTATTCCGGTGGACAAGTTAAAGCAACTGATGGCAGTCTGCTCCAAGATTTCAATAATTTGCAAGTGAAAAATAATTTGCCTGTGTATGCAAAAATTCCAGGGAAAATAGAAGCGGAAGCATTTTCAGTAAATCAGGGATTGGCGCTTGAGAACACAACCGATGTTGGTGGTGGCCAAAACGTTGGTTATACCAATGTAGGCGATTTCCTCGATTATAAGGTTAGGGTAGCAAAGACGGGAAAATACTGGATGGAAGTACGTGTTGCTTCGGGTGGAACCGCTGGAAAAATTGAGGTTCAGCAACTTAATTCCTACGGGGCGGTTGTGAATTCCGCTACACTCAACATCCCTATTACCGGTGGCTGGCAAGTATGGAAAACCATCGCAACCCCGATTGATTTAACTTCGGGCGTTTGTGTTTTGCGGATAAAAATCCTGCAGACTGAATTTAACATGAACTGGTACAAGTTTTCCGAAACAAGCCTTGGTGAACTTGAGCATGGTAAAGATGTGTTTTTGGTTTACCCAAACCCAGCACAACAGGAAGTAACCGTATCCATTCCAGAAATGGCAGGCACAAAAAAAACCATAAGCCTTAAATCAGCTAATGGCACTGCGGTAAGGAACCTTGAATTTTCCGATTCGGAAGCAATTAAAAATATTTATGTTGGCGACCTTCCAAAAGGCTTTTATATCATGGAATTGGAGACTAATCGCAGGGTTTTTCGCCAGAAACTCATTATTCAATAGGAAGCTTAGTTTTGTATAGCTTTGCACTCAATATTTTCGTTTTTAACCCACCAACAAAAGGAAACCAGATGCGGATCAAAAATAGTACAGGTTTATTCTTTTTCCTTGGATTATGCCTTTGTTTCGGCCTGGCTACAGCATGTAAAAACAAGGAAAAATCTTCAGGATCAGTAACATCAACAGATACAAACGCATTGCAAGGGTCAACCCGGATTTCCTATTGGCTTACCATGCCCGATAAATCGGAACTACTCAAAAAGCAAGAGCAGGTTTTGTTTTTTAAAACTGACACAAACCGTTTCCCTACTATCCGGATTGATACTGCTACTACCTATCAGGAAATGGATGGATTTGGGTTTTCGCTTACTGGTGGGAGCGCTTACCTGATTAATAAACTGGCTGCCCCCGACCGCGAAGCATTGTTAAAAGAACTTTTTGGGACCGAAGTTAATTCAATTGGCATAAGCTATTTGCGTATCAGTATCGGTGCTTCCGATTTGAATGCTTCTGTGTTTTCGTACAACGATCTTCCCAAAGGTCAAACCGATCCTGAACTGAAAAAATTCAGTCTTGCACCCGACAAAGTTGATTTGATCCCGGTTTTAAAATCAATCCTTCTCATCAACCCAAAGATAAAAATAATGGGTTCGCCATGGTCGGCACCTGTTTGGATGAAATCGAATGGAAATACTGTTGGAGGCAGTTTGTTGCCAAATTATTATCCAGTGTATGCCAAATACTTAACCCGTTATATTACCGAAATGAAGAATGAGGGCATTCCAATTGATGCCATAACCATTCAAAATGAGCCATTAAATCCAGATAATAACCCGAGCATGAAAATGCTTGCCACCGAGCAACGGGATTTTATCAAAACTCACTTAGGGCCAGCATTTAAAGCTGCAGGGCTTTCAACTAAAATTATTTTATACGACCATAATTGCGATCATCCCGAATATGCAACCACCATTTTGGCGGATCCTGCTGCCAACCAATATATTGATGGTTCGGCATTCCACTTATATGGAGGCGAAATATCCGCTTTATCGAAAGTACATGATGCGTTCTCTGACAAAAATGTATATTTTACCGAGCAATGGGTAGGAGGCCCAAGCGATTTTGGACGCGATTTACAATGGCATGTTCAAAACCTCATAATTGGTGCTACCCGAAACTGGAGTAAAAATGTGCTGGAGTGGAACCTGGCTTCCGACCCATCGTATAAACCACATACAAACGGAGGCTGCACCCAATGTGAAGGTGCGTTGACCATAGGAACCTATGTTGTGCGCAATGTTTCCTATTATATAATAGCACATGCTTCTAAATTTGTTCCGGCAGGCTCGGTCCGGATTGGATCCGATTCATCGCCTTACTTGCCAAACGTTGCATTCCGCACCCCTGAAGGGAAAACGGTTTTGATCGTGCTGAATGCGGGAACTTCGTCTCAAACTTTCAACATATTGCTGAATGGTAAAATTGCCACCACATCGCTAAGCAATGGAACTGTTGCAACGTATGTTTGGTAAAAAACTTTTACCAATACTTGTTTGGCAAATAGGGCCGTTGTTAGGAAACTTTTTTTCGTGCTAAGTGTTTCATAAACAATCTTTTTAAAATAATAAACCCAACCTTTTTGAACATAATATCCAAAACCATGAAAACAAAAATCCTTGCCATAGCACTGATCCTTGCACAGGCAATTTTTATCAGTTCCTGCAAAGAAGAAGCAGTTGATCCACCTGATATCAGCCTGCCCCAGATGCTTGTAATTGTCGAAGGGAATACTGATCAAATTACCGCGGTTATGATGGTAACTTTGAGCAAACCCTACGACAAACAAGTAAGCCTGAAATGGTCAACTTCCGATGGTACCGCCATAGCAGGAGAAGATTATGTAGGTGTTACCAATAGCCTCTTGGTTTTTGAGCCAGGCGAGACTTTGAAAAACATTGAGGTGAAAATTATGAATGATGGCCAATTCGAACAGGATGAGAATTTTAGGGTAACAGCCAGTGATGCTGTAAATGCAGGGCTTATAAAAAACACAACCGAAATTCTTATAACCAACGATGACCCATTTATGCCTGTGCTTAATATTGGCGCAGTTACCAAAGTTACCGAAGGCAATGCTACCCCGCAAAAGGCAAAAGTAACCGTAATATTATCAGCGGCTTACGACAAGGAAGTCAGCCTCAAATGGTCAACTGCCGATGGGACTGCCAAGGCTGGTGATGATTATACGGCAGTTATAAATGGCAGCCTCGTATTTGCACCGGGCGAAATCCAAAAATATATTGAAGTCCCTTTAGTAAATGATCTAGATCTAGAGTTCAACGATTCCTTATCCGTTACCGTAAACGAAGTAACCAATGCTACTTTGGGGAATGGCCGTTCAAGGATTATCATTAACAACGACGATACTTTTACCCCTGAAATTGCTTCTGACGGCCCAATAACCCCTGCAACATATCCAGGGATGCGATTGGTTTGGGGCGATGAATTTGATGGGAATTTCCTAAACCAGGAATGGTGGACCTACGAGTTAGGCGCAGGTGGCTGGGGCAATAACGAACTCCAGACTTATACCAATTTGCCTGCAAATTCATTTGTTAACGGGGGAAAGCTCAGCATTGTTGCCATAAACAATTACGGCAATTACACTTCGGCTCGACTTGTTACAAAAGCCAAAAAAGAGTTCAAATACGGGCGTATTGATATCAGGGCAAAAATGCCTTATGGTCAGGGGATTTGGCCTGCTTTATGGATGCTTGGCGCCAATATCAACCAGGTAAGCTGGCCAGGCTGCGGGGAGATTGATATTATGGAATTCCTGGGTCATGAAGTTTGGAAAGTATATGGCACAGCGCATTACAACGATGGTGGCCACCAATACAAGGGAGGCAATTTTTCGTTGCCAACCGGGCAGGGTTTTAACGATAAGTTTCATGTGTTTACCATTTTGTGGCAGGAAAACTCCATAATATGGTATGTTGATTACCAAAAATTCTATGAAGTTACCCAAGCCAATGTAAAATTTGATGCCTTTAACCTGGCACAATTCTTTATTTTCAATGTAGCCGTGGGTGGAAACTGGCCGGGAAAACCCGATGCGACAACCGTTTTCCCACAAACCATGCAGGTTGATTATGTAAGGGTTTTTCAACCGTAAACCACAAAGTTTTCGCGGCACCAACCTATAATGAGCCTGCTCAGAAAACCTAAAAATGAAGAAACGCCACAAAGGCACTATGACACAAAGGTTCACAAAAAATTGTAATTCTGTTTTAAAAACTTAGTGGAGCTTATAGTCTTTGTGCCTTTGCGTTAAAAAAAGACTTTTCGCCGTGGATTGAATAATACGTTCATGTAAAAACAAATATTTGAAAATGAAGCACAAACACATTTTATTGGCAGCATACATATTGCTTGTCGTTTCCGCACTAAAAGCGGGAAACGAAATCGTAACACCTGTAAGCGCCGCAGCTAAAAAAGTAACGGTCTATACCACAGCCGAAAACACCAAATTCAGGCTTACACAAACCGAAACGGTTTCGTTTGTCGATTTCGGGCAACCAAAGGAAACAGAGCCTTGCGTTTTTGTTGATCCCACAAAAACATTCCAGACTTTTGTAGGTATAGGCGGCGCAATAACCGATGCTTCGGCCGAAACTTTTGCCAAGTTACCCAAGGCAAAGCAAAGCGAAATACTTGCAAAATACTACGACCAAACGCTTGGCATTGGTTATACTCTGGCCCGCACCACTATACACAGTTGCGATTTTTCGAGCGGCAGCTATACTTATGTGAACGAAAAAGATGCATCGCTAAAGTCGTTCAGCGTGGCCCACGACAAGGAATTCCGCATGCCATTGATAAAGCAGGCCATTGCAGCAGCTGGTGGAAAACTTACTATATATGTTAGCCCATGGAGCCCGCCAGCCTGGATGAAGGACAACAATAATATGCTCAAAGGCGGAAAGCTTTTGCCGGCATTTTACCAGAGTTGGGCCGATTATTATGTAAAATTCATAAATGCCTACCAGTCCGAAGGTATCCCTGTTTGGGGACTTACAGTGCAAAACGAACCCATGGCCACGCAAAAATGGGAATCATGCCTTTACACAGGTGAAGAAGAACGTGATTTTATCAAGAATTTCTTGGGGCCAACCCTTGCAAAATCCGGCATGGCCGATAAAAAACTTATTGCCTGGGACCACAACCGCGATTTGATGTACCAACGTGCCAGTACCGTGCTGGATGATCCCGAAGCAGCCAAATACGTTTGGGGCATTGGGTATCATTGGTACGAAAGTTGGACCGGTGGCGGAAATATTTACGAAAACGTGAAACGCGTTGCCGAAACTTATCCCGACAAAAACCTTATTTTTACCGAAGGCTGTGCCGAAAGTTTTGATTTTGCCATGATAAACGAATGGAAATGGGGCGAAAAATACGGCCTCTCCATGATTAACGATTTTAACAACGGAACCGCTGCCTGGACAGATTGGAATATACTGTTGGACGAAAAGGGCGGACCTAACCATGTAGGCAACTTTTGCTTTGCCCCCGTACATGCCGACACCAAAACGGGTGAGGTTTTTTACCTTTGTTCGTATTATTATATCGGCCATTTCTCCAAATTTATCCGTCCGGGAGCAAAGCGGATTATAAGTTCGGGTAGCCGTGGGCAGTTGCTTACCACTGCGTTTAAAAATACAGATGGCAAAGTAGTGGTTGTGGTTATGAACCAAAGCGATACCTTAATTCCTTACCGACTGTGGATTGCAGGACAAACAGCCGAAGTTACCAGCCTGCCACATTCCATACAAACCTTGGTTGTGGAATAAAATTCTTTACATAGTGTCGGGGCAACAATTTAGTTGCCCCGACACTTGTTACGACACTTTGAATGGTTATTAAATAGTATTGGGTTGGAAGGGAAAGTGGGATATGCTTGGTGATATTAATGAGTTGTATGCAATTGTGAAAACGCTAATTGAAGCATAATTACAATACTCCGTTAAGTTTTAAGCGGCGATTTTACCATAATCCAGTAATTCTTTGACAAGTTTTTGATTTTTTGCTGTGTTCGGGTTAATAGCAAACACGCACATAAATTGATCGAGCA
>CAJAXK010000134.1 GCA_903946925.1 uncultured Bacteroidales bacterium
GAATGGAAGAAACAAAAACCAGATTTGCATAAAAGGCCTGCTGTATTTTTGCTGGGGAATAGGTAAAAGGAAGTAGGTTTTTGATTGAATAAATGGATAGGTGAATCTTCCTAAGTAACTTCCCCAAAATGACATTGAATTTTCGCACTAAAACGCAACAACATTTCTGATATATTCAGCTACTGAACATGCCTTTACTTATGCAGCTTTTTGCTATCGCAAATAATCTACGGGACTTATTGCTACCTTGTATTTTGCTTTCTACCAATAGTTATTTGCTCACGCAAATAATCTACGGTACAGTCCCAGTGGGACGGTAATTGTGTAGTTTAGGCAATAATCAGAGTAAGTTTAAAATTGCATTTTTCATTGCAAAGCATTGTTATTAAATATTATAGTCTAATGTATTGTTTTTTGATATGACTTTAATACTTTTGCAGTACGTTTTAAATGACATTAAAACCGTTACCCATTCCGTTACCTATTAACATTAAAATCATGGGAGAAATACGATATTTCCTTAACAAAAGCAAAGGTACGAAAGAAAGCCGCCCAATAATGCTAAGTTATCATTTTAACGGTCAAAGGCTTTTTTATTATACCGGGAAAAAAGCAAATGAAGATATGTTCGATCCTGATAAAAAATCTCCAGTAACGTCTGGTGATGAAAGATTGAACATTAACAGCCTGTTAAAAACAATCCGTGATACCATTGGAGAAATTGAAAACAAGGCGAAGGCAGGTGGTGATCCAGTTACAGCCAACTTGATCCGTGAGGGTTTGAACGAGAAAATTAAGGCTAAGCCACAAAACAAAGCCGATATCGTTACCCTGACAAAATATTTCGATTTGTATATTGCTGAAATACCAAACAGAATAAACCAACGCACTGGAAGCCCACTAACAAAAGCCTCACTTGAGAAATACACAACTATAAAGAACCTATTTAACGGTTTTTGCAAAAAAGAGGGTCGGGAGTTTGATTTTTGCGATATTGACAGCGAGTTATATAGCAAATTTACTTCTTACCTAATCAAAGATAAGAATTACAGCGTAAACACGTATGGCAGGGCATTAAAGCACTTTAAAACCGTGCTTTATGCTGCTTCAAACAAAGGATACAACAACAGCACAGTATTTGTTAAAACCATTCAGGGAGTAACCGAAAAAGCCGACAGCATATACTTGACGGAAAGCGAACTATTAAGAATTTACGAACTTGATTTAATGGCTCAACCACACCTGGACCGGGTCAGGGATATTTTCCTTATTGGTTGTTGGACTGGTTTAAGGTTTTCGGATTTTATCCACATTAAACCGGACGATGTAAGGGATAACCGTATCAGGGTATTGACCCAAAAAACAAAAAAGCGTGTTACCATCCCGGCTCATCCAGTTGTAAAATCCATCCTCGAAAAATACGGTTATACATTGCCCCAACCCGTAAGCAAGAACAATTTTAACGAAAACATAAAAACAATAGCCAGCAAAGCCGATATAAACGAAAACTTTGTCAGGCGGATAACCAAAGGAGGCGAAACGCTAAGGATCAGCAAGGAGAAATTTAACTTTGTAAGCACACACACAGCCCGAAGGAGTTTTGCAACAAATATGTTTCTGCGTGGTGTGCCTCCCTCTATAATTATGGGTATAACCGGACACGCTACCGAAAGTGAGTTTTTCAAGTACATCAAAATTGACGAAGAACAAAAAGCCGATATGTTTGAAAAGTATGTAAATTGGTAAAATGTATTTGTATGTTACAGTATCCAGAAAGCCGCATTTTGCGGCTTTATTCATTTAAAGCAACCTTTTAAATAAATTTTCAAAACACCTCTATTTTTTTTTAAACAGCTATTGGAATTTTGCAAAATAATTCGTAAAGAAAGCAAAACAATGAAAAACGAACTTCTTACTCTCAGGGAAACCGCCGCACTCTTGCGCATTTCCCAACCTACATTCCTAAAATTAAGGAAAGCCAATAAACTGCCAATGTATAAAAGTGGTAGAAAATTGCTATTCAATCAAGTTGAAGTTTTGGAAATTATCAAAACCGTAAAATTATAACGATGGCACCAACTTTTGAAAATTTGCCGCAATCGGTTGAAATGCTTATGCAAAAGTTAGACAAACTAACTGCTCTGGTTGAAAACAGCCTAAAAGCCGAGCCAACGCCCGAGCCAGACGAACAGCGATTTTATGGTGATCGGGATCTTGCAGATTATCTTCACTGCAACATCCAAACCATATACCGGCTAAAGAAGGACGGTAAATTGCCATATAAAAAATATGGTCGGAAGTACTTTTATCTGCGGTCGGAAATAGATAAAGCCTTTTCAGGCAAGGCAGGGGCTAAAAAATGAAAAGCAGCGAATGCCGATCCGCTGCTTCTACCCAATAAAAAAATGATTCCCGATGGCAAAGATACAAAATAAAATACCAAAAGCAAGAAATATAAATTTTTATTTGCTTTTTAGGCTTTCAATGCAAAGGAGGGGTAATGACTAACATTAGCCCTCAATTTCAACCACTTAAACAGGCTGAAACTTTTGCAAATATCAATCCGTTTGATAAAGAGGGAGAAACAAAACCCACGGACGGCAAAGACAATGCCAAAAAGACAGCACACTATTTAGAATTATTCAGAAATTCTATTGTTGACCCAACACTGGAAATTGAGGCGGACCAGGCGTGTTTGTGGATCAATGGTAAAACCGAAAATTCTGTTATTGGAACTTTGGGCAATTTCTCCTTATATGTTGGCAAAGCCAAGAGCCGCAAAACTTTTCTAATTGTGGCAGCGTTGGCAGCGATTTGCAAAGGAGGTGCAAGTTTAGCGTTTCGAGGTTGGCTCAATAGCAATAAAAACAAGGCGATTTTCTTCGATACCGAGCAAAGCCAATACCATGTACTGAAAACAATTAAACGTGTTTGTAGCCTTACAGGAATTAATGTACCGTTAAATTTTATCGGCAGCGGTTTGCGTAAATATCCACCTGCTGAAAGGTTGGCAATTATCGAGGCTGCAATTTACAATACTCCCGGATTGGGGTTTGTTGTTATTGATGGGATCCGGGATCTGGTTACTGCTATAAACGATGAACCCCAAGCCACCATGATTACAAGTTGCTTGCTTCGATGGACTGAAGAACTGAAAATTCACATAATAGTTGTATTGCACCAAAACAAAACCGATAAGAACCCCCGAGGCGTTATCGGCACTGAATTAATCAATAAAGCAGAAACCGTGTTGTCGGTTACTAAGGACGAAAAAAACAAAGATATTTCAATTGTGGATGCCGAATATTGCCGGGATAAAGAACCGGAATCTTTTGCATTTGAAATACAAGCCGATGGATTACCCTATTTAGTTGATGACTGGAAGTTAAAAACTGAAAGAGCCGGAAACCCCAAAGCGATAACTCCCGATGAAATAGACACCGATATACATTTAAAGGTACTTAAAGAAGTGTTTAAAAGTGAACCCAAGCCATTAGCCGGAGTGCTTTATAGCAATCTTCAATTACAATTCAAATTATTGTATGATTTGAAAATTTCAGACAATAAAATTGTGCAATTCGTAACATTTTACAAGCAAGAAGGAATGATAACGGTCAATGAAACCAAAACCCTCCGGGATCGTTATCACATTCTATCTGATAATCAACATAATAGGAGTTACTTTGATACTTTAAAGTAACTCCTAAAGTATTAAAGTAACGGTACTTACTTTGATACTTTGATACTTTAGGCGTATATAATAGCCTAAAGCATCAAAGTAACTAAAGTATCAAAAAAAAACATACAAGCTACCATTCTGAAAAATGCCAAATAATTACAGACACCCACTCGATAAATCCAGCAAAAAATTCATTTGCCCGAATTGTGGTAAGAAATCATTGACACGTTACATTGATATTGAAACCAATCAATATTTGCCGCAACAATACGGAAGGTGTGATCATGAAAATAGTTGCGTGCCACATTACCACCTGAAACCGGATCAAGCCCCAACAAGCGATTTTAAGCCGTTGCCGATGGCGAAGCCTCAGCAAGTCTATTTCATGCCGGAAACCGTTCTAAATTCAACCCTGAAAGATTACCACCTGAATACATTTGTGCAAAACCTTTGCAAGTTGGCAGCGGTTGCCGATGTACAAAAAGTGATTGAACTATACAGGTTGGGAACAATCGGCAAAGGTGAACGGATTGGGGCGGTTTGCTTCCCTTTTATTGATATAGCCGGGAACGTTCGCACCATTCAGGCAAAGCAATTCAATGAAGATAATCACACCACAACGACCGATTTTGTTCACTCTATTTTGAGCCGTGGTTATTTGAGGCAGGGCAAAGCGTTGCCGGATTGGTTGAACGATTACAGCAAGAACGATCTAAAAGTAAGTTGCCTGTTTGGTGAACACCTTTTGAGCCGTTACCCATCGAACACAATCGCACTCGTTGAAGCTCCTAAGACTGCTATAATTGGGGCATTGTATTATGGATTGCCCGAAAAATCTACTGATTTAATTTGGTTGGCAGTGTACAACAAATCCAGTCTTTCAGTTGAAAAGTGCAAAGCCTTACAAGGGCGAAAAGTTGTTTTATATCCAGATTTGAACGCTTACAACGACTGGAGCACCCGCACCCAGGAACTAAGGGCGAAGATACCAGGAACAAATTTTGTTGTCAGCGATTTGTTAGAAAAGAACGCTACCCAGGAAGAAACCAGCAAGGGACTGGATTTAGCCGATTACCTCACTTATTTACTTTTCGGGAAATGCAACCCCGATCCTAAACCGATAACTTACGTTAAGATGCCATTACCCACAAAAGAACCCGGCACAAGATATGATTACTTTGGTACTGATGAAATGCTTCATGTTAATTACCCTTACTAATACAACCTAATAATTACTAACACCTAAAATCAAACAAAATGACAAACAATTTCACATCAATCAAATTAACCGGAACTTCGACACATGAGGAATACTGGAAAAAAAATTTGGTCAAAGATTCCGAGGATCTATGCCAGATTGGAAACTGTGCCAAATTCGGTTTAGAGGAAATGTTAACAGATTTTGCGGATACAGGCTTCCAGCTCACAGTCGATTTTTTGAAAGCAACTGATCCGCTAAAATTTATCAAACAAAAATTTGTGGAAGCCAAAAACATTCATGTACCGGGATTGAAAGCAACTGCATTTCTGGAAGGTGATATGTTGGCTATCCCTGAAGAAACGCTTAAAGCCGTTCTGGCAGACCGTAAAGCATTTGATTTACTTTATGAAAACGCAACTAAAAGGTTTGACATTAACATCAAAGATTTTTATGTTGAAGAAGATGGATCCGGCTTGTTTGCAGTCGGTGAAAAGTTTGAGCAAGTTATCAACGATTTCTATTCTGCTGAAACTTCAAACGAATTTGAAAACGAGATAATTACCGCCCTTCAAAACTTCGTGGATTCGGTCAACGGCCTGATTAAGTTGGGAATTGCCCACCCTGACCAGCGATGGACACGTGATGTTGCTTTCGACAATAAGTATATGCCAGTGAACGCCAACAACCCGAACCCTTTATCATTGAGCCGCCACGCCATTGTGATCGCTAAAACTTTTGCAAAAAATAAAATTGCAAAACAAAATAAATCTGTACCAGTTGAGGCGGATCAAATCGAAGAAAAATAAAAAATACCGGGGGGTACTGCTGCATATATCCTGCAAATCCTCCCTTTTTCCTCCATAACAGATAGGGCGGGCTTTGGGTCAAACCTCAGTTTATTGCCCTTAAAATGAAAACACCCCTTCTGGATTATCTTGATAATCTGCACTTTAGGCACGTTTTTTAAAATAATAAACTAAAATGCGTTTTTTGTCGAAAAATCCACCATCCAAATTTTCCAAAATAGAGGATAAAAGGAGGGGAATTAATAAAATAATACAAAAATAAATTCATAAATCAATAGAAAATGAACACAAAAGATGATGAAATTCGAGTTTATAAACCACATTTGAGGTTTAAAATCGGTGATTTGGTATTTTTGAAAAGTGATTTGAAAAAGTTAACAGCCATGACGATAACAAATTACGATTCTGAATGCGATGAAAATTTTGATTACGTTCTAAAGTATTTTACGAGCCAAAAAATGATACAAACCGTTTTTCTGCCAGATGTCGCTTTAACCGAGTGATGAAAAATTAAAATAGAATATTTGCCCCACAACAGGTTAAAATTCAATGGGATGAATACTTTAATTGTATTGTGATGGCGTTGCCGGTACTTATGATTTGGTACCGGCTTTTTTTTACCATTAAATTGGTTGGAGCTTCATCCGGTTGGATCTGCATCCGGTTGAAGTATGAAAATTTGTATTAAATTTGCAGTTGGTTGGTTTGTTATACCCTTATTACGAGCCTTGTAAGCCTTGTTGATTCGTTACCCTAACCGTTACCAATTTAATTTATATGTTTGTATAGTATTGAATTACAATATTATATAAAATAGAATACAGTCCCAGTGGGACGGAATAGTGGTAGGAAAATAAGTTCCCCCAATAACCAAAGTCCCGTAGTGACGATATATTTTTTTTGCTCGAGGTGTGTCGATTTGGACCGCATCTTTAATTTGAATTGGGGAAGTTATTTTGACATTATTACCCATCTGATCCCATGCGCCTAAATTCCATACTATTATTTACCCTTGAGCATTATTTTGCACTTTAATGCTGATTTCTAACTATACTACAAATGAGGAAGTTATTCTGACTTATTTACTAAGTGTTTAAAATCCATTTTTTTGTGCTATCTTTACAACTCTATCAATTATTTGTTGCTTGAGGATGAAATGCGAATAAACACTTACTTGTTGCTGATAATTCATAATGCAATTTGGCCGTGTTATTCCCCAAGGACTGGAATAAAGATTTTGTTTTTTTTTAAAAGGCTGACTGGCACAACACTTGGCGAAACTATTGGATTCAGGATTTTAGGCTTAGTTTTAAATACATAAATCCATCTTTATGAAACCGACAAAATATTTTAATTCAATTTTACAGCAAAAAAGGTTTTGTTTTCTTCTGGTGTTCGTGGTTTTAGCACACTGTTCCTTTTCGCAAAATGCTGAAGCTAAGTCTAAAACCGATTTGCCATATAAAAATGCCTTTAAAGGGATGGCCTTGCCTTTTATTTTCTACACGTCCATTTCAACTGGATATGAACGGTATATTAACAAACATAGCTTGGTTGAATTGGTAATCAACAACCAGTTTGGATCCGATGAAATGGGGGTGCCTTACTATATTTTTTGCCTCATGCCTGGCTACAAGTACTCCATTGTTTCCAAGGCCAAATGGAGCAATGATATTTGGGTTGGTGGATATTTATTGTACCGGTATAAAAAAGATTACCATAATGAGGATGGTATAAAAACCAATCATTACTGGTATGATTATGGTATTGGGGTTTCTTTTGGCAAAAAAATATATTTTTCGATGGATAAGAGTTGGTTTCTTGATGTAGGTTTTGGGATATCAAGCAGCATATTTAACAGTGATGGGGAAATGTTTCCTAGGCCGATTGTACAGTTTGGGAAGAAGTTTTAAGCGTGAGTCCACTCCAAAAAACAAAAAAAACCACGGAGACACAGAGGGCAAAGAGGTACACAGAGTATTGTTAATCAGTGCTATAGAATTAGTGAAGCTTAGAGGTTTTGTGCCACTTCGGCAGGCACATCGGCAGGCTAAGTGTGGCACTCAGCGTAATACTTTGTGACGAAAAAAGACTTTCGGAGTGGACTCAAGGTTTAATCTTTCATTGCTAATGGGTTTGAGTTTGGCAACCTGAAAAAAACAATTATATGAAAACAACCAGAGTTATAAGTCGGGTTCTATTCCGGAACAAAGGGGTTGTTCTACTTTTGGTGTTTTCACTTTCAGCGTTCTATTTGTTTTCTCAAAACACTGTTTTAAAGGATTCTGCTGATTTGAAATATAAAAATGCCATCAAGGGTTTTGCGCTGCCATTGCTTTGGTACAATGCTTTCTCAATTGGGTACGAACGGTATATTACCAAACATAGCCTGGTCGAACTGGTTTTAAATAGCCAATCCATGCTTGGGGAGGAGGGCGGATTTATCACTGACCGGTACATAATGCCCGGCTACAAGTATTCCTTTGCTTCCACAGATAAATGGTACAAAAATATTTGGATTGGTGGTTATATGGTATATAATTTTGATAATGAACTTTTTATAGGCATTTCCCTTGGTAAGAAAATATACCTTTCGAGGGATAAGAGCTGGTTTCTCGATATTGGGTTTGGAGCATTTCACAACATTTTTATAATGTATCCCCTATTTTTAAGCTGCTCTATGACCGAATATTACTACAGGTATATGGAATATAGGCCAATCGTACAGTTTGGTAAGAAATTTTAAGTTTTTTTTTCTACGCGATTTGTGGTTATGGGAGTTGCTGCCGTACAAAAGCTTTGAGGATCAACAATGATGGTACAATTTTATTGATTTCAGCTTTTAGCCCCAGTTCTGGCTAATTCTTATTTTTGGGTGCAATTTTTACAAAAATGTTCAACAAAATTTATTTTCTTGTCCTTTTGTCTTGACACAAAAGAACGAACTTAGCGAAGCGGTTTCATGAGCTCCTTTTAAAATAAACAATCGGCGAATAAAAAGTCAAGGCTTTATATAAATTTTACACATCTGTACGCCTTGGTAAACACCCGCAAAACAAGGCTTGACAATTTGGGTACAACATCCTGGGAGCAGTTGAAGCTGTGTTTTGCTACGCATAAGCCTGCACGGTTTACCTTCGGCTACA